>JAEXNZ010000488.1 GCA_023439425.1 Pseudomonadota bacterium | reverse complement strand
CTCCACAACGGGATACGCGCATGAAACTGATCTCCGCCATCATCCGGCCGTTCAAGCTCGACGAGGTCCGCGAGGCCCTCTCCGACGCTGGCGTGTCGGGCATCACTGTGACCGAAGTGAAAGGCTTCGGCCGGCAGAAGGGCCATACCGAGTTGTACCGCGGCGCGGAGTACGTCGTGGATTTCCTTCCGAAGATCAAGATTGAAACCGTGGTCACCGACGACCGCCTGGACGCGGTGGTTGAAGCGATCCAGAACGCGGCCGGCACCGGCAAGATCGGCGACGGCAAGATCTTCGTTACGCCTGTGGAACAGGTGGTGCGCATCCGCACCGGCGAAATCGGCGCAGACGCGCTCTAACTCTCACTCGGAGTCCCCAGCATGAAGACCTCTTTGTTGACCGGGTGGCAGGCCCGGTTCCACGCCGTGTGCCTGATGATGCTGCTCAGCGCATTGGCTGTAGGCGCATTCTCCAGCAGCGCACATGCCCAGGCCCAGGTGGCCCCGGTGGCGGAAGAACAGGTTGCGGTGGAGCCGCTGCCCGATCCGGCTGCCGCCGCTGCCGCCGCTGCGCCGGCAGAAGAAGCTGCAGCACCCACCTTCGACCATGGCGACGTGGCCTGGATGCTCACCAGCACCCTGCTGGTGCTGCTGATGGTGGTGCCCGGCCTGGCCTTGTTCTATGGCGGCCTGGTGCGTTCCAAGAACGTGCTCTCGGTACTCAGCCAGATTCTGGTGGTGTTCTCGCTGGTGCTGATGCTGTGGGTGGCCTACGGCTACAGCGCGGTGTTCAGTGAAGGCAACGCCTTCTTCGGTTCCTTCACCAAATTTGCGTTCCTCAAGGGCTTCGCACCCGATTCGGTCGGCAACACGCCGATTGCCGGCCTGCCGGATTATCTGTTCGTCGCCTTCCAGTCCACCTTCGCCGGCATCACCACCGCGCTGATCGTCGGTGCGTTTGCCGAGCGCATCAAGTTCAAGGCCGTGCTGTTGTTCTCGGCCCTGTGGTTCACGCTGAGCTACATCCCGATGGCCCATATCGTGTGGGGCGGCGGTTACTTGGGTGAAATGGGTGCGATCGATTTCGCTGGCGGTACCGTGGTGCACATCAACGCGGGCGTGGCCGGTCTGGTGGCCGCGTACTTCGTGGGCAAGCGCATCGGCTACGGCCAGACCGCGCTGAAGCCGCACAACGTGCCGTTCACCTATATCGGCGCGATGCTGCTGTGGGTGGGCTGGTTCGGCTTCAACGCCGGCTCCGCCGCTGCGGCTGACACCGTCGCCTCGCTCGCCTTCATCAACACCATCCTCGCCACCGCTGCTGCGGTGCTGGGCTGGACCCTGGTGGAAGCGGTAAGCAAGGGCAAGCCGTCCGCACTGGGTGCCGCGTCCGGTGCCGTGGCCGGCCTGGTCGGCATCACCCCGGCCTGCGGTACCGTCGGCCCGCTTGGCGCGATTGTCATCGGCCTGGTCGCCGGTGTGGTCTGCGTGTGGGGCGTCACCGGCCTGAAGCGCCTGCTGCGCGTGGACGACACCGCTGACGTGTTCGGCGTGCACGGCATTGGCGGCATCGTGGGTGCCATCCTCACCGGTGTGTTCAGTGCACAGTCTCTGGGCGGCACCAAGGCCGACCTGGATATCGGTCACCAGGTGTGGGTGCAGGTGGTCAGCGTCGGCTTCACCATCGTCTGGTGCGCCGTGGTCACCGCCGCCATCCTGCTGGTGGTCAAGCTGGTGGTCGGCCTGCGCGTCACCGAAGAAGCCGAACGCACCGGTTTGGATGTGACCTCGCACGGCGAATCTGCGTATGAAGTGTAGTACCTGAATCCGGTAGTGCCGGCCGCTGGCCGGCAACCTCAGCAATTTCAGATACAAGAAACGAGAGAGAGAAGCTGTCTTGACCGGCGATTCCCAAGATCGCCGGTCTTTTTCTTTCGTTCGCACCGCACGTCCCAATCGGCCACAATCGGGCCATGCGCCGATTCCGCCTCCCGCTCGCATTGCTCGCCACGCTGCTGCTCACCAGCTGCGCCACCACCGACCTGCGCAGCCCGCTGGCCACCTGGGTGCCATCCCCCAACCACAACGAACGCAAGCCGGTCATCATCGTCCTGCACCACACCGACCAGGACAACGTGCAACAGAGCCTGCACACGCTGCGCACCGCCAACAGCGGCGGCAAGGTCAGCTCGCACTATCTGGTCGGTTCCGACGGCCACATCTACCAGCTGGTGGCCGACAACCGCCGTGCCTGGCATGCAGGAGGTGGACGCTGGGGCTCGCTGAGTGATCTCAACTCGACCTCCATTGGCATCGAGATCGACAACGACGGCAAGACGCCTTTTGAACCGGCGCAGATTGCCGCGCTGATCCGGCTGCTGGAGGATGTGTGCACCCGATTGGCAATCCCGCGCAGCCAGATCATCGCGCATGCGGATCTGGCTCCGACGCGCAAGAGCGATCCCAGCCGCTATTTCCCCTGGCAGCAATTGGCCGAGGCGGGATTCGGGTTGTGGCCGCGTGTAAACGATGGGCCCGCGCCGGACGGGTTTGACGCGATGCTGGCGCTGCAGGCGTTCGGCTATTCGCTCGCGAACCGGGAGGCGGCGGTGGGCGCGTTCCATCGACGCTTCCGTGGCCGCGACGATCTGCCGCGGGTGCTGGATGCGGAGGACGCGCGCATTCTGCATTCGCTGTTGCTGCAGATGCGCTGATCGCCGCGCTGCGCGCGGGTACCACGCAGGGCGTGGTATCTACGTAGAGCCACGCCCTGGGGGCTTCGCGGGGCCCAATTCGTGCGGCACCTCACAGTTCCGCCCCAACACACCACAAAACTGGAATCCCACTGTCACATCCAGACCATACGCTATCGGTTTAGATCGATCTAACCACGGAGATTCTGCGTATGTCGTCGTACCGCCCGTCGTCGTTCCCGTCCGCGCACACCGCGCATTTCAAGTCGCGCAGCGCAGCACCGGCAACGAAGACCGGCCTTGCGATCGCGCTGTTGCTGGCCATGTCCCAGCTGCACGCCGCACCGCTGGATGATGTCGCAGACACCGCCGCAGCCCGCCCAGGTGCTGCCGCCGACGCCCCCCCCCTCGACGCCCTGCAGGTCACCGCCAACGCCGGTGTCACCGCTACTGCGGTAGACGCCAAGCGCCGCTCCTCCGTGCTGGTGGACTCCATCGACCAGGAAAGCATCCAGGTCACCAGCCAGGAAAACTCCATCGCCCAGCGCCTGGTGGTGGCCCCTGGCGTCAGCCTGATGCGTGACGAAGACCAGCCCCGCTACGTCACCGTGCGCGGCATTGCCGCCAATCTCAACAGCACCACGCTCGATGGCATCACCATGGCCTCGGTCGGTGACGAAGGCGGTGGCGAGCGCAAGATCAACCTGCAGCTGATTCCGAACGACATCGCCGCGCGCATCGACATCTTCAAGACCTTCAGCGCCGAGCAGAACCCGGACAGCATTGGTGCCGGCATCAACCTGGTCAGCGGCAGCGCGTTCGACAAGCCGCGCAACTCGCTGCACTTGGATGCCAGCGTCAACTACCATGCGCTGAGCAACGACGACGGCCGCAACAGCATGTCGCAGACCACCGACCGCTGGGGAAGTGGTCTCAGTGGCTCGTACAGCACCACCTTCGGCAGCAGCGAACAGTTCGGCATCACGCTCTCTGCCCGCAACCAGGACTTCCAGACCTCACAGAACAAGCTCTTCCAGAGCTCGCAGCAGTTCTTCGACAACCAGGGCAACTACATCTCCGGCCCGCTGGAGAACCTGGGCTGGAACGGAATGTCCGCGCCGAACAACTTCGCCTACTACGCCGACAACCGCTGGATCCGCACCTACGGCGGCTCGGCCAAGCTGGAGTGGATGCCCGCTGACAGCCCGTTCCGCGCCTCGGTGTTGATGTACAACTACGGCATGGAAGAGCGTCGCACCGAGAACGGCTACGAATTCATCACCCAGCGCAACGTCACCGACCAGACCCCGGTGTCCGGAACCAAGGGTATCGATTCGCTCAACGTCATCTTCGAGAACAAGGTCTGGGCCCGTAACAACCGGGGCGTGCTGGGCGGCATCGAATGGGAGCAGGACAACCAGTGGCTGGCGCTGCGCGGCGGCTACACCCGCGACCGTATCAATGCCCACGGCCGCAGCACCCGCCTGACCGCCAAGCCGGTCGGCCAGAGCCTCACCTATGCCTCGCCCGGCGTGGGCGAGATCTACAACATCACCGGGCTCAGCGACCCGGGCATCATCGACAGCGCCCGCTACGACCTCAACAGCGCCAACGAGTCGCAGACCTACGGTACCGCCGAGGTGCGTGACCTGCGTCTGGACCACCGCTGGAACGTCGGCCCGGATGCGCGCGGGTTCGGCATCGCCAGCGGATTGGAATACAAGCGCCTGGAAGTGGACAGCGACATCACCCGTCGCAACAACGTGGCTGGCGGCGACTTCAGCGACTATCTTTACCAGCCGGGCTTCCGCTACCCGAAGTCGCAGTACGCGCTGCCGTTCTTCGACTACCTCGCCTTCATGGCCAACGGCGGCTGGGACGCGCTGCCGGTGGACCAGACGGGCTCCACCTACTCCAGCCTCGCGTCGGACTTCCGTTATCTGGAAACAGTGAAGAACGCCTACGTGTCGTTCCACTACAGCACTGACTTCCTGGAAGCCGTGGCCGGCGTGCGCTACGACGACACCACATTCACGGCCCACACCCCGGCGATCACCGCCGGCGTGGTCACCGGCACCGGCCGCAACGGCGGTGGCTATGACAACCTGCTGCCCTCGCTGAATCTCACCGCGCACCTGCGCGAGGACATGAACCTGCGCTTCAGCGCCAGCAAGACCCTCGGCCGCCCGATCCCGTCCAACATTGCCCAGGCTGAAGTGGTGAACTGCGATGGCGACAGCGGCGACTGCACCATCTCGCGTGGCAACCCGGATCTGAAGCCGCAGCGCTCCACCAACTTCGACCTGTCGCTGGAGAAGTACTTCAATGAAGGTCGCGGCTACGCCTCGCTGGCGGTGTTCCACAAGGACATCAGCGACAACATTGCCGGCATCACCACCGAGTCCACTGACGACCAAGGCCGTGTGACCAGCATCAACACGCCGCAGAATCTGGAGGATTCCAGCGTGCGTGGCGTGGAGCTGTCGCTGATCAACCGCGACATGATGCTGGGCGAACACCGCTTCGACGTACTGTTCAACGCCGCGCAGATGGACGGCAAGATGGTCTACCGTTCTACGGGTGGCGAACGCACCATCCACCAGCTGGCCTCGCAGCCCAAGACCATCGCCAACCTGGGCATCACCTGGCATATGCCGTGGTTGAACACCAGCCTGACCGTCAGCGAGAACTACACCGGAAAGCATATCTTCACCATCGGGGCCAACAGCTGGGGCGACCGTGGCTTCCGTTCGCGTTACGTCACCGACGTTTCGCTCAAGACCCGCATCAACGACCGGTGGTCGCTGGGTCTGACTGCCGCCAACCTGTTCGGCGAAGATCAGTACCAGACCGTGGGCGACAACTTCGAGTACATGCGCAACCTCAATAACTACGGCCCCACCTACGCGCTGCATGTCAGCTACGACCTGAACCCGTAAGGACACCGACCATGACCGCACACCGCCTGCGCGCCCTGTTTGCTCCGCTGTTGTTCGTACTCGTAGTCGGCGTGCTGTCGGCGTGTGCGTCTTCCCCCCGCCCTGCTGCGGCGGGGGAGGTCGCCCCGCTGCGGGTGATGACCTTCAACGTGCGCTATGCCTCTCCCAATGATGGCGTGAACCTGTGGGAGAACCGCCGCGCCTTGACCCTCAAGACCATTGTTGACCAGCAGGCCGATCTGATTGGCATGCAGGAACTCCTGCTCGGCCAGGCCACCTGGCTGGATCAGCAGCTGCCGCACCACGCCTGGTTCGGCAAAGGGCGTAATGGCAATGAAGTGGACGGCAACGGCAACGAGCACATGGGCCTGTTCTACGACACCCGCCGCTTGAGCCTGCTGCGTCAGGGCGACTTCTGGTACTCGGAAACGCCCGACGTGCCCGGCAGCCCCAACTTCGATGGCCCGATGCCGCGCATGGCCACCTGGGGTGAGTTCGAGGACAAGCGCAATGGCAGGCGCTTCTTCCTGTTCAACACCCACCTGCCGCACACCGACGCTGCCGAGGCCCTGCGCGAGCGCTGCGCGCGGCTGCTGCTGGCGCGCATCCGGCAGCTGGCGGGTGATGCACCGGTGGTGGTGACCGGTGACTTCAACGCGCACCCCGACGGCCCGACCCACACGCTGCTGACTGCACAGCTGTCCGACGCCTGGGAACAGGCACTGCAGCGCAGCGGCCCGGAGAAAACCGCGCATGCGTTCACCGGGAATCCGGACGCGCGCATCGACTGGGTGTTGTACCGCCAGTTCGGCATCCGCTCGGTGCACTCGGTGGATGACCACGAAGGCCCGCTGTATCCGTCCGACCATTACCCGGTGGTCGCTGAGCTGACGTGGCTGTGATGCGCGTACGTTGCCTGCTGCCCGCGCTGGGCCTGATGCTCGCCACGTCCACGGTTCACGCTGCGCCGGCCGGCTTTGCCACCTCCTTCGAGCCAGGCCAACCTGCGGCGCAGGACACCCGCGGCGCGCTGCAGCTGGGCACCGGCACTGGCCCGAAGCAGCCGTACGCGGCCAAGGCCGAGGTGGGCTACACCGGCTTGCATGCATTGAGGTACCAGGGTAGCGGTCGCCATCGCCTGTTCGATGTGGATGTGCGGATCGAGGCCGACACCACCCTGTTCTGGTCGGTGCTGCCGGAGATCGTCGACGGCGACACCGTGGCCTCCACCTACGCATCCGTGGATGCGGTGCTGGACGATGGCACCCGCCTGTCCGGCCTGTCGGTGCGCGATCAGCATGGGGTAGGGCTTGGTGCCACCGCGCAGGGCGAGTCCAAAACGCTTTACCCGCAGCAGTGGGCCTACAAGCAGGTGCGCCTGGGCGAAGTGCCTGCACTGCGCGGGAAGCGCGTGGTAGCACTTGAGCTGGAGGTGCAGCCGGTGCAGGGCGGCAAAGCGATGGGCTGGCTGGACGACGTAGGCGTGCAGTCGATCGCCCCCACTGTGCGCCACCGTCCCAGCGACTGGGTGGTAACCACCCGTGGCACGCAGTCCAACGGCCGCTTCTCGCGCGGCAACAACATTCCCGCCGTGGCGGTGCCGCACGGCTTCAATTTCTGGACCCCGGCCACGAATGCCGGGTCGCTGTCCTGGCTGTACGCCTGGAACGAGCACAACGATGCCGCCAACCGGCCGCGCCTGCAGGCGTTTTCGCTCAGCCACCAGCCCAGCCCGTGGATGGGCGACCGTCAGACCTTCCAGGTGATGCCCTCCAGCACGCGCGGTGTGCCCGAGGCCGACCGGGTCGCGCGCAGCCTCGCGTTCGATCGATCCGACGAGCTCGCCCGCCCTCACGAGTACCGCGTGCGCTTCGACAACGGCATCACCGCCGCACTCGCCCCGACCGACCATGCCGCCGTCTTCGAGTTCGGCTTCCCGGCAGACGGTGACGCCAACCTGTTGTTCGACAATGTCGATGCACGCGGTGGCCTCACCTTGGACGAAAAGACCGGCACGCTGAGTGGTTACACCGATGTGCGCAGCGGCCTGTCCACCGGCGCAACGCGCATGTTCGTCCATGCCACATTTGACAAGCCCTGGCAGGGCAGCGGCTTGATCGACACTGGCCGCCCGACCGGATACATCAAGTTCGCCTCCGGTACCCGTGCGGTGACGATGCGCATGGCCACATCGCTGATCTCGCTGGAACAGGCACGCCACAACCTGCAGCTGGAAATCGCCGCAGGCGACACCCAGCCCTCGGTGGCCGCACGTGCCGCTGACCAGTGGGACGCACTGCTTGGCCGCGTACAGGTGGACGGGGCCAGCGAAGACCAGCGAATCACGTTGTACTCCAACCTTTACCGGCTCTACCTGTACCCGAACTCCGGCTCGGAGAACGCCGGCAGTTCAGCAGCACCCGACTGGCGCTACGCCAGCCAGAACAGCGGTTCCTCCGACAACGCGCAGGGCAACGCCACCCGCAGCTTCGCCCCGGTGCGCGACGGCAAGGTGCTGGTCAACAACGGCTTCTGGGACACGTTCCGCACCGTGTGGCCGGCCTACGGCCTGCTTACCCCGGATCATGCCGGCATCCTGATCGATGGTTTCCTGGAGCAGTACCGCGCCGGCGGCTGGGTCGCCCGCTGGTCCTCTCCCGGCTATGCCGACCTGATGGTGGGTACCAGCTCGGACGTCGCCTTCGCCGATGCCTGGGCCAAGGGCATCAACGGCTTCGATATCCCGTTGGTGTATCAAGCGGCGCTGAAGAACGCCACGGTGATGCCGCCGGACCGCCACGTCGGCCGCAAGGGCATGGCCCATTCGACGTTCGACGGCTACATGAGCACCGACATCGACGGCGGCATGTCGTGGACGATGGAAAGTGCGCTCAACGATTTCGGCATCTCGCAGATGGCTCAAGGGTTGGCCGCATCCACACAGGAACCGAAACTGCAGCGCCGCTACGCGGACGAAGGCGCTTACTTCGGCTATCGCGCGGCCAGCTACGCCACCGTGTTTGATTCCAGCGTCGGCTTCTTCCAGGGACGCGACCGGGCAGGGCGGTGGCGCGTACCCGCTGCCGACTACAACCCGAAGGTGTGGGGTAACGACTACACCGAATCCAACGGCTGGACCTTCGCCTTCACCGCGCCGCACGACGGCAACGGGCTGCTCGCGCTGTATGGGGGCCGTCAGGCGCTGGCAGACAAGCTGGATGCATTCTTCAGCACGCCGGAAACCGCTGACGTGAAGCTCTCCGGACCGCGCGGCTACCTCATCCACGAGATGACCGAGGCCCGTGATGTGCGCATGGGCATGTACGCGCACAGCAACCAGCCCGCGCACCATATTCCGTGGATGTACCTGTACGCCGGGCAGCCGTGGAAGACCCAGCGCATCGTGCGCGACGTGCTGGATCAACTGTATCTGGGCAGCGAGATCGGCCAGGGCTACCCCGGAGACGAGGACAACGGCGAGATGTCGGCCTGGTATGTGCTGGCCGCCATGGGCTTTTACCCGCTGCGGATGGGCTCGCCGGATTATGTGATCGGCGCGCCGCTGTTCGAGCGGTTTACGCTCGACCTGCCCGAGGGCAGGCAGCTGCGGATTCATGCGCGCAATGCAGGTCGCGACAACCCCTACGTGCAGTCGCTGCGGGTGAACGGCAAACCCTGGTCGAAGACCTGGATTCCGCATCAGCTGCTGGTGCAGGGTGCAACGCTGGAGTTCGTGATGGGGCCGAAGCCTTCTGCGTGGGGCAGTCGTGTTGAAGACGCACCGCCGTCGTTGACCGCGGCGGGGCAGCGGCCGACCACGCTGGTGGATGTGATCGACGCGAGCGCCAAGGTTGGTGCGACGTCGCTGGCAGCGCCGGAGGCGCTGACCGACAACGACGCGCGTACCGCGCTGGCGCTGCGGGGGGAGCCGATTGAGGTTACCGTTGCCTTGGCCGCGCCGTCGCAGGCCACGTTCTACACCCTGACCAGTGCCGAGCGATCGATTGCGGCCGTCAGTTGGGAGTTGCAAGGGAGCACGGACGGTGCGCAATGGAAGACGTTGGATGCGCGCGAGGATGAGGCGTTCGAGTGGGGGCACCAGACCCGGCCGTTCCAGATTTCGGAGCCCGGGCGCTACGTGCATTACCGGCTGCGAATCACCATGCCGGGCCGAGTGGAGTTGTCGGAATTTGAATTGTTGCGACCGGTGACGCGATGA
>JAEXNZ010000485.1 GCA_023439425.1 Pseudomonadota bacterium | reverse complement strand
CCGGTGCCGATCGGTACGGTGCCGATCTACCCGGCACTGGAGAAGGTGGACGGCCGCGCCGAGGAACTCAGCTGGGCCGTGTTCCGCGACACGCTGATCGAACAGGCGGAGCAGGGCGTAGACTACTTCACCATCCATGCCGGTGTGCTCAAGGATCTGGTGCCGCTCACCGCGCAGCGTGTGACCGGCATCGTGTCGCGCGGCGGTTCGATCATGGCCAAGTGGTGTCTGGCGCATCAGCGTGAGAACTTCCTGTACACGCACTTCGAAGAGATCTGCGAGATCATGAAGGCGTACGATGTCAGCTTCTCGCTCGGTGATGGCCTGCGCCCGGGCTGCCTTGCCGACGCCAATGACGCTGCACAGTTCGGTGAGCTGGAAGCGCTGGGTGAGCTGACGAAGATCGCCTGGAAACACGACGTGCAGACGATCATCGAAGGGCCAGGCCATGTGCCGATGCACCTGATCAAGGAAAACATGGACAAGCAGCTGCGCGAATGCGGTGAGGCCCCGTTCTATACACTGGGGCCGCTCACCACCGACATCGCGCCAGGTTACGACCACATCACCAGTGCGATTGGTGCGGCCATGATCGGCTGGTACGGCACGGCCATGCTCTGCTATGTGACACCCAAGGAACACCTCGGCCTACCCAACCGCGAGGACGTACGCGACGGCATGATGGCGTACAAGATCGCCGCGCACGCCGCCGATCTGGCCAAAGGCCACCCCGGTGCGCAGGTGCGCGACAACGCGCTGAGCAAGGCGCGCTTTGAGTTCCGCTGGGAGGACCAGTTCAATCTGGGGCTGGATCCGGACAAGGCCCGCGAATTCCATGACGAGACCCTGCCCAAGGACGCGCACAAGGAGGCGCACTTCTGCTCCATGTGCGGGCCGCACTTCTGCTCCATGAAGATCAGCCAGGATGTGCGCGAGCACGCGGCCGTCATGCCGCCGGGGCCGGTTCCGGGCTAATCTCCGGCCCATACACACCGGGCGGAGGGGCGATGGGCATTGCACGGACCACCAAGTGGCTGGCCATCGCCCGCCGGCACCCCTCCGCCTGGCTGCTCGCCGTGCAGCTGCTCGGGGTGCTGCTGTATCCAGCCATGGACGAGTCCGGGGCAAGTCGCGCGCTGTTTGGTGCGTTCGGCATCGCCGTGTTGGGGCTGGCCCTGTGGGTCGTGCGGCGCAGCCCGCTCGGCATGTGGCTGGCACTGCTGCTGGCGATTCCATCGGTGATCTTCTCGGTCACCGGTGCGCTGCTGGGGCGACCGGCACTGGTCACCACCGCACAGCTGCTGGAGTCGCTGCTGTACTTCTACACCGCCGGCAGTCTGATCGCCTACATGTTGCAGGACCATAAGGTGACCCGCGACGAGCTGTTCGCGGCCGGTGCCACCTTCACCCTGCTGGCCTGGGGTTTCGCGTTCGCATTTGCGGTGTGCCAGCAGTGGTTCCCTGGTAGTTTTCTCGCCACCAGCGAAAGCGAACTGCGCACCTGGATGGAGCTGCTTTATCTGAGCTTCAGCTTGTTGTCAGGGGTGGGCTTGAGCGATGTGGTGCCGGTGCATCCACAGGCGCGTGCACTGGTGATGCTGGAACAGTTCGCAGGCGTGATGTACGTAGCGCTGGTGGTGTCGCGGCTGGTCGGTTTGACCATGCTTCGGCGTGCACGAAGCTGAATCCAGGTTAATAAAAAACTGAATGCCACATAAAAATTTCGCGCCCGAAGGCGCGAATAGTGCAGCAAATTATGGGTTTTCGTCGGCGAGAGAGAGCCTGATGTTGTCCGCACGCACAGGCGCAGTTAACCGGCATAGGCTAGTATTCGCGCGCTCCGGTGTATTTGCGTCATGCAGCTACGCCATTTGCGGAATCTGGCGGTTCGTTGATCAGCACATGATTGGATGAAGGCTGCGTTCCTGTTGTCACAGATGTTTTGCGTACTACTGGAATGATCAGCCCCGCGAGTGAGACAACCCCTGCCGATGTGATCCTGATCGGCGAATGCACGGTCACGCTGTCGTTGCGTGAAGTGGTCGTGCCCGGCGCGCGTCGTCCGCGCCGTCTCACGCCGAAGGCGCTGGGCGTACTCAAGGCATTGATTCGGGTACCCGGCGCGGTGGTCAGCCGCGATGAACTGTTCGCCGAGGTATGGCCGGATACATTGCCGACCAACGACGTCCTGACCCAGGCGGTCACGCAGCTGCGCAAGGCCTTCTCGAGCGATGACGAGGGCGACGCGGTCTACATCGAAACCATCGCCAAGACCGGTTACCGGCTGGTGCAGCCGGTCAGCGACGTGCTGCCGGTGGCGGCAGACGAAAGCGACGCTGCGACGTCCGATGCGGCCCCGGCGTCGGCCTGGGTGCCGCGCCCGCGCAGCCTGTGGCGGCGCACCCGGCGCTACGTCTATCTGGCGATTGGACTGGCCATGATCATTGCGTTGCTGGTGATGGCGGCACTGCTGAGCCAGCGCAGCGACCCGGTAGCCAACGGCGGCGTGCTGGAGGACGGCAGTCGCGTGGTCGGCAGCCCGCCGCGTCCATACCGCCTGATCACTGCCACCGCGGGCTTTGAAACCTATCCCACCGTTTCCCCGGACGGTTCGCAGGTGGCTTACGAGGCCGAAAATGCGAACCAGGACGGCAGCAACATCCGTCTGCAGACCTCGGGCAACGCGCCAGCGCGGCTACTGGCCGATACCCCGGCAGGGCATGCCGACCGCTTCCCGAACTGGTCGCCCAATGGCCGCGAGATTGCCTTCGCGCGTTTCGGCCCGGAGGGCAGCTGCGAGGTGCTGCTGGCCAGTGCCACCGGAGGGGCGATCCGCCATCTGACCCGGTGCGACGGCACCGAACTGCTCAGTTTTGACTGGACTCCGGACGGGCGCGGCATGCTGTTCGGCTCCATGGCTGGGCGCTATGCGCATCGTGGGATCCGTGTGCTGGACATCGCCAGCGGGCAGTGGACGGCGCTGCAGTACCCCGTCGCTGCCGACAGCTTCGATTACGCACCGCGGTTCTCGCCTGATGGGCGTTGGATCGTGTTCGTGCGCAACCCGCAGATCGGCGACCTGTGGCGCATGCCCGCGACCGGTGGCACGCCCGAGCAGCTCACCAATGACCTTGCCGAAATCCGCGGCTGGGCCTGGCGCGGTGACAGCCGGCACATTGTGTTCGGGCGGCGCGTGGACAGCGAGTCACGCCTGTACGAACTGGATACCCAGACCCGCACGCTGCGCGATGTGGGCGTGGACGACGCCGAATCGCCTGCCCTGGCCCGGCACACCAACATGCTGGCGTTCGTGCACCGTCGACCGCAGTTCGGTCTGTTCCGGGTGCCGATCACCGATGGTGAGCCTGGCACTCCGGAAAGGTTGTTCCCCTCCAGCGGGCGCGATGCCCAGCCGATGCTGGCTCCGGACGGCAAGCAACTGGTGTTTACCTCGGATCGCTCCGGCAGCTTCGGCCTGTGGTGGGCCGACCTGACCCGGCCGGATTCGCTGCGGCCGGTGGAAGGCCTGCGCCCGGAAACCCGTCAGGCCCCCGACTGGTCACCGGACAGCACACGGTTGCTGGTGTCCGGACGCGACGCGCAGGCGCGACCGGTGATCTACGAGGTGTCGCCGCGCGACGAGCAGGTGGTGGCGTTGCCAGTGCCGGTGGCGCAGCCGCTGCAGGCGTTGTACGCCGACGACAGCGACCATGTGCTGGTGGTGGAGCGCGATCGCGACGAGCAGTTGCGGCTGTCATTGTTCGACCGGCGTCCGACACCGTGGCGGTTGCTGGGGCAGATCGACGGCGTCTCGCAGGCGCGCTTCGACCCGGCCGGGCAGCGGGTGCTGTTCACCCGGTTGTCGGCGGGCGGTCTATGGTCGGCCGACGCCCGGCTGACCCCGGACAGCATTCGCCAGGTCAGTGAAGACCGGCCCACCCGTTGGCGCTACCGCGCCTGGGCCGTGGCGCGCGATGGCAGCCTGGATTACCTGTCCAACCGCGCCGACTGCGCGACCGGCTTCGCCCGTATCACTGGCAATGGTCCAGGCAAGGAGCACTGCCTGGACCCGGACCGGCTGAGCACCAGCAACGGCTTCAGTGCGCAGCCCGACGGCAGCGCGCTGTATCTCCCGCTGGCGGTGGCCGATGGGGCCGATATCGGGGTGATGACACTGCCGGACAGCCCGCGGCCGATGTTCCTTTCAGTTTCCAACCTGTTGTTCTGGAAGGGAAAGTAGCTTTCGTAGTTCTTTCGTGAAGGCGTCGTGACGATTTCGGATGAAACTCGTTGATCCTTCCTGACGCAAATCGCCTGACTTGGCAAAACGGTGGCCCCGTAACGGCAAACCCCCGGTGCAGTCATGCGTCAGCTTTCCCTGGCCGATCGAGGCCAATCGCTCAACCTGGACAAGATCGTCGACGACGGTCCGCTGCCGACCTGCCTGGGCGTGGCCCGGCTGGGCAGCCTGCAGACCGCCGGCACCACCTTCACTGTGTGGATGCAGCTGCGTGGCAGCGCCTGGGTGGAATCGAAGGAAGGCAAGTTCCGTCTGCGCCAGCGTGAGTGGATCGCCTTCGAGAAGGAATCCAAGCCGATGATCCAGGCCGGCCGCGATGGCCTGTGCATCGGCCTCAGCCTGACTCCGGACGCACTGCGCGCGCTGGGTGAGCTGGCCGACTGCAGCCTGTACGCCGGCCGCGGCAGCATGAGCCGCAGCGAAGTGCGGGTGGCCCTGCGCCTGTGGCGCGATGCCCTGGCCAGCGGCCAGCCGGCGCAGGCGCTGCGCCCGGTGCTGCTGCACCTGGCCTCGCTGCAGCGTGCGTTGGCCAACGGCGTGCAGCGTTGCCCGGGCCGCTCGCGCATCCGCAAGCGCCAGGTGTTCGGCCGCATGCAGCGCGCCCGCCTGTATCTGGAAGGCAACAGCCACCGCGTGGTGCGCATCGGCGAGCTGGCCGAGCTGACCAACTTCAGCAGCTGGTATCTGTCCAAGACTTTCCAGAGCCTGTACGAGGAAAGCCCGCAGTCGCTGTCGGCTCGGCTGCGTCTGGAGCGCGCCGCAGACCTGCTGCGTGATACCGACATGATGATCGGCGAAGTGGCGGCGGCCAGCGGTTTCGACAACTGCTGCAGCTTCGCACGCGCTTTCCGCGCGCGTTATGGCCAGTCCGCTTCCGGCTTCCGCGAGACCGGCGGAATTGTCCCGCCAAAGTCAGCAAAGTCTTCGGTGGCATCGCGCAAATAATTAACGGCAACGCAATCGTAACTTTCCGAGGCGGTTTAACACGCTACTAACGTACCTTGGAGAGAAGAATGAATTTCCGTACTCCCGCAGTGCGCCTCGGCCTGCTGCCGGCCGGCATTGCCCTGGCGCTCGCGCCGAGCTTCGCCTCGGCGCAGGAAGCTGCAGCGGGCACCACTGACCTGGATCGCATCTCAGTCACCGGCTCGCGCATCCGCGGTGCCAACATGGAGACCCAGCAGCCGATCCTGACGATGACCCGTGAATCCCTGGAAAAGCAGGGCTTCTCGAGCGTCGCCGACGTGCTGAACAACGTGACCTCGGCCGGCTCGCCGGCCATTTCGCGTTCGGACTCGCTGTCCTCGGGCGAGAACGTGGGCGGCTACTACGTCGACCTGCGCAACCTGGGCGCCCAGCGCACCCTGGTCCTGATGAACGGCAAGCGCCTGGGCGCCACCACTGCCGGTTACCAGGATCTGGGCCAGATCCCGATGTCGGCCATCGAGCGCATTGAAGTCCTGAAGGACGGCGCTTCCTCGATCTACGGTTCCGACGCCATTGCCGGCGTGGTCAACGTGATCACCCGCAAGAACATCGACGGCGGCGAAGTCAACGTCTACTTCGGTCAGTACGACCAGGGCGACGGCGAAAACCAGCAGTACTCGATGACCCTGGGCGCTACCGGCGAACGCGGCAGCCTGACCCTGTCGGCCGAATACTCCAAGCAGGATCCGGTGTGGGCGAAGGATCGTTGGTTCAGCCGTGACGGCGGCAAGGGTCCGAACTCGACCCCGGCCGGCGACTGGAGCAACGTCAGCCAGAACAGCACCTGGTGCGACCCGCGCGTGTGGGGCACCTGTGCACCGCGTGCACAGGGCACGCCGCAGCCGGAGTGGTACACCCTCAATGCGGGTGGCAACCCGAACAACCCGGCCGATTACCACCTGCTGACCCCGGCCGAGTACGCCAACTCGAACGAGCAGATGAGCGTGCTGACCGGCACCGAGCGTAAGTCGCTGTACGTCAACGGCACCTACGACTTCACCGACACCATCAGCCTGAACGCCGATGTGCTCTACAACGAGCGCAACACCGATCAGCAGATTGCCGGTTACCCGTACCAGTCGCTGTCGTGGGACCTGCCGCTGTCGGGCGAAAGCGCCTTCAACCCGCTGCCGGCAGCTGCCGACCGCCAGTCGGTTGAATTCCGTCGTCGCCTGTGGGAAGTGCCGCGGACCACCGAAAGCCAGCTGAAGACCCTGCGCTTTGCGCCGACCGTCAGCGGCTACTTCGAGTTCGCCGGCAAGACCTTCGATTGGGACGTTGGCGCGCTGTGGAACCGCAACGAGTCGATCAAGTCCAATCATGGCGACATGAGCCTGATCGCCGCCGAGCAGGCACTGGGCGCGTCGTTCATCAACGCCGATGGCGTGGCACAGTGCGGCACCGCTGCCAAGCCGGTGGCGCTGGGTGACTGCCGTCCGTGGAACCCGCTGCTGCCTTACGGCGTCGACGGCCAGGGTTCGCTGGCGAACCAGGACCTGCAGGACTTCCTGTTCCCGACCTACACCACCCGTGGTGTGACCAAGACCACCAGCTTCACCGCCAACCTGGCCGGTTCCATCGTGACCCTGCCGGCCGGCGACCTCGGCTTCGCCGTCGGCGTGGAGCACCGCAAGGAAGAAGGCAGCTACGTGCCGGACGCCTTCTCGCAGTCGGGCATGTCCACCGGTCTGGGCCAGAAGCCGACCCAGGGTG
>JAEXNZ010000442.1 GCA_023439425.1 Pseudomonadota bacterium | reverse complement strand
CAGCTTGTCGCGCTCGCGGCGCAGGCCCAGCACTTCGTGCTTGACCAGGCGCTCGAAGGTGCCGTCGGTTTCGCCGGCTTCCAGTTCCTTCAGGCGGGCAACCGACTGCTTGACGGTACGGAAGTTGGTCAGGGTGCCGCCCAGCCAACGCTGGTTCATGTACGGCATGCCGCAACGCTCGGCTTCTTCACGGATCGATTCGCGGGCGCTGCGCTTGGTGCCCAGGAACAGGATGGTGCCGCGCTTCTGGGCAACGCTGGAAATGAAGTTCATCGCGTCATTGAAGAGCGGAACGGTCTTTTCCAGGTTGATGATGTGGATCTAGCCGCGGGCGCCGAAGATGTACTGGCCCATCTTGGGGTTCCAGTAACGGGTCTGGTGGCCGAAGTGGACGCCGGCTTCCAGCATCTGACGCATGGTGACCTGGGGCATTGCAAAACTCCTGATGGGGAACCGGCCGCCACGGGAAAGGGAATGGGCGGTCCGCCGCGAGGCGGGAGGTTCCGGGGTTGGGCTTCCCTGCTGCTTCCGTGACCGAACTCCTTGCGGAGCACCCCGGCACGAATGGCAGTAGCAGGTGTGTATTCACCGGTGACGCCCGGTGTTGGCGGGTTCCTGCACACGAAGGCGCGGGAAATCCAGTCGATTATAGCCCGCTGCCGGTGCCGGGTGCAATTGCGGGGTCCAGCGGGGCCAGCAAGGCCGGGTCGTCCTGGCCCAGACGGGCGCTGAAACGGCCGTCTGCGTAGGCGCTCGCAGCCCCCGGTAGGGGCCATTGCCGGGTCTGCCCGGCCAGCACGTAGCCCGCCAACCCTGGCAGCAGGGGTTGTGTCGCACCGTGTCCGGGAATGAAGGCCAGGTCGGACAGGCGGGCGTGGCGAGGGCCGCCATTGTACAACTCGAGCACCGCCGGGCCGGAGCCAGGCAGAACCCTGACCGCCAGCGCCGGACCCGCCCGGTGATCGGCACCAGCGACGAATACGGGCAGAGAGATCTGCACCGCCGGACTGTCCTGCCCGGCCCGCAGCACCAGCCGGTAGCTCTGCTCGGTGGTGGGGCTGGCGGCGGACCAGACCAGCCGCACTCGTTGACGGCCATGCGCGGGCAACTGCAGCTCGGAAGGGCTGACGGCCAGCACAACGGCCGGTTCCAGCCGTTCGTGGTCCGGGCCCTGTGCCCAGTGGTACAGGCGGGCCTGGCCGTGCCACGGCTGGTCGCTGTCGTTGTACAGCCACACGCTGTCATCGCGCTGGCCGGGTGCCAGGGTGACCGACAGTGGCGAGACCTCCAGCGCGTGTGAGGCGCTGCTGGCGGTCAGCATCAGCCCGGCGGCCAGCCGTTTCAGAAGGTCAGCGTGTGCCATGCGCGTTGTGCATCTGGGCCTGCGTCCACGGGCGGTGTCAACGCCTGTACCTGCGGCGGGGCGGGGGTGTCGGGGGTGCTGCGCTGATGCGCGGTCGCGCACGCGCCTGCCCGGGAGCTTGGCTCCAGGCGGCAAGCGTCCACGACTTTCAGCTGGATGCGCAACGGCACCGGGGCCGGCGCAGGTTCGGCCGACCGTGCAGCGGCCAGTGCGGGCAGGGCAGCGACCAGCAGAGCGGCGCACGGCAGGAGCGGGCGAAAGGACATGGGCACCGGCGAGCAGGCGAGGGGACGCCCTCGGTATCGGCCTGCGCCGGGCGCGCTTGAGCGCTCAGTAGGTGATGGTCACCTTGATCTGGTCGCTGTAGCTGCCGGCGGCAACCGCCCCGCTGGTGGGAGGGGCGCGCCCGTACACGGTCAGCGTCTGGGCGCTGCCGGTGCCGGTGCCGGTGACGCGGTCCACGTTGGCAGTGCTGCCCCAGCGTTGGGTGCGGGTGCTGTCACGGTACAGCTCGTAGGGAATGAAGTACGCGCTGTTGGTGGTATGGCGCATGCGCCTGACCGTGCCGTTGGCATACAGGCCGTTGTCCAGCGCGATGTTGTAGGCGGTGCGGTTCAGGCACGTCAGGCCGATGGTCGAGGTGCGATCGATATTGCCGGTGATGGCCCCGGCATTGCTGCCGAAGTCCATGTCAGTGGTGACATAGGCGCTGCACTGGGGCAGGACGGTCGCGGTGACCGTGAACGGGAGGCCGCCGGTGGCGGTCTTGTTGCCGGCCACGCCGGCGGTGGTGGTGCAGGCGGCCGGAGCGGTGGCGGTGCCCAGCAGTACTTCGTTGAACGCGTACTGCAGGCGCACGTCGGCACCGCTGAAGCTTGTGGTGTAGCTGCCGGCGGCCAGCGTCTGGCTGGCGGGGATACGGCCGTAGATGGTTACCGTCACCGCTCCGCTGCCGCCGGTCAGCAGCGGCACCGAGTAGTTGAGGTCCACCACCAGCGGACCGGGCGTGGTGCCGGGGGTCAGCCCCCAGATGGTGCTGTAGGCGGCGTTGGTGAACAGCTGGAACGACATCGGGTCGCCATTGGCATTGGTCATCCGCCGTAAGGGCGAGATGGCCACGCCGGTCGTGCCGACGCCGATGCCGATGCAGGCCCGCACCGACGCGGTGGCCAGCAGGCTGAGCGCGGCGGTGTTGCAGGTGATGGTGAAGCTGGTGGTGGTGACGGTGGGGCTGCCGGCGGCATTGGCCACGTTGCCGAAGGCCGCCGTCACCGGCGTGGTGGTGGTGCAGGTGGTGTCCGCGCGCGCAGTACCGGCCAGCAGTCCGCCGGCCAGCAGCATCAGCAGCCCCAGCACTGCCTTCAGGTTCATGGCGAGACACCGGGCTGGCAGCGCAGTGGGCCCAGTCGCAGCGGCGTGCTGCCGGCCGCATCGGCGAGCGGCACGGTCACGCTGCAGCGGCCCTCGGCGGTGTCCACTTCCAGCCGTGCACGGGTGGGCAGGTCTTCCAGGTACACCTCGCCGTCGTAACCCACCGTGGCGCTGCGCTGGTCGGGCAGACGGACCTGGCTGCCTGCCGGTAGCGGCTGGTCCTGCAGGTCGTGCAGCACCAGGGTAATGGCACGCGTACGGCGCAACCCGAAGCTGACCCCCAATCCCGCACTCTGTCGCGGCGTGACCTGCGTATCCACGCGCTCGGCACGCATGTCGGCCGGCAGGTCCAGGGTGTCGATCGACAGCCGGTTGCGCTGCCACGACAGCAGCGGCGTGACCAGCAGCAGGCCATTGCGGTCGGTCACGCCGATGGGCCGGTTCTCCAGCCGCACCGGTACGCCGGCGACCCCGTCGGTGGAGACCACGGCAAAGGCGTCGGGTACCTCGCGTGCGGCGAACACGTGCCCACCCATCCAGACCAGGCTGCCACTCGCATTGGCGTAGGCAAAGGTGCTGTCGCCCTGGCGCGCGGCCCCGGCCGAATAGCGGCCAATCCGGTTCAGCCAGCCTATTTCGGCCAGGCCGCCGGTGCCATCGTCGCCGTGCCGCGCCTGCACCCGCCAGCCATACCCGCCCTGGCTGCCGTCGCCGGGCACCGGTTGCGAGACATCCACCGTGTACAGGTTGCGGTCGCCATTACGCTGCAGTGCCAGGTTGCTCTGGCGGTTGCGGCCCAGGCTGGCCGACACCGACAGATAGATGCTGCGGTCGGCGCTCTCGTCCAGGTTCTGGTTGAACGAGGCATAGGCCGACCAGCGCTCGGAGAACGTGCGGTTCCAGAACACGCTGGCGTAGCGGCGGTCGTCGCCGTCCGGATACGACAGGCGCAGGTAGCTGGCACTCAATGAGCCCAGTGGGCCCAGACTGGCCCCGGCGGTGACCTGGTCGGTCACATCCGGCGGACGCGCGCCCTGCAGGCTGCCCAAGTCCTGGAAATCGCCGTGGGTGCGCAGGGTGGAGGCGTTGACGTTGAACACCCGGTTGTTCCAGCTGTACCCCAGTGACCACTGGCCGCCGTCGCGTCCGTCGCTGCGGCTGCGTGCGTAGGAGGCGTTGAGTACGCCGGCCAGGCCCAGCTGCCACCAGCCGCCGGCCCCGGCGCTGGCCACGCCGCCGCCGCCTTCGGCATGCAGTTCGGCGGTAAAGCGGTTGCTCACCCCTCGCCGCCAGGTCGCGCTGCCGACGGTGGCATCGTCATAGGAAAAGGAGCGGATGCCGTAATCGCGGCGTATCCGGCCGACGCCGGCTGACCAGTCCGACAGGCCTTCGGCGAGCAGCTGCTGGGTGCCATAGAAGGAAAAATCCAGGGTCTGCATGCGGCCGTAGGCATCGGTGATCACCACCTGTGCGTTGCCGGTGCCGCTGATGCCGGGTTGCGCGCCCAGCTGAAAGGGGCCGACCGGCACTTCGCCGTTGTACTGGCGCAGGCCATCCACATACAGCTCAACCGTGGACGGCACCACCGCCTCGCCGAGAAAGCTGGGCGTCGGGGTCAGCACCCGGTAGGGCTGCAGGCCGTAGTTGCGGCCGATCTGGATGCCGCCCATTCGTACCGGCCGGCTCCAGTCGACAAAGCCGCTGAAGAAATCGCCGACCGTAAGGGTCAGTGCCTGATCCGGGAAATCCAGTTCCCAGCGGCTGTCCAGACGCACGCTCTCGCCGCGCCAGCCGCCGCCATCACCCTCCTGGTAGGTGCGCAGCAACTGGCTGCTGCGCAGCACGCCGCGGCCCACGCCGAACACGCGGGCTTCGGCGGTCAGGGCAACATTGCCGGCATCCTCGTTCTGGCTGGCATACAGGTCGTAGTTGAGCAGCGCGCCCGGCGACGCGCTGGCCACCGGGGTGGTTTCGCGTGGCTGGCCGAGCTCGGTGGTGGGCAGGTCCAGTTGTTCCAGCGGCACCTCCAGTGCCAGCGTCTGCATTGCCGCGTCATAGCGCACCACCACGCCGCTGATCTGTTCCAGCGGCACCGGCGCGTCGCCACGTGCACCAAACCCCAGCTGGCGCAGCACCGCCGGGTCGGCGCGCAGCTGGCCGGCCGATTCGGTGAACGGCAGCAGGCCGCGCGGGGTGCCGTTGAGGGTGACGTCCAAGTACAGGGTCTGCGGTGCGGTCAGTGGGGTTGGCGGGGGCAGCATCACGTCATCGGCCGCCCCCAGGCCCCCGATCTCTGCGCCACTGTCGGCCGGTGCCGTGGCCGCAGTCGCCGGTCCGGCCAGCATCCCGGGCGAGACCGCAGCAGCAGCCAGGGC
>JAEXNZ010000364.1 GCA_023439425.1 Pseudomonadota bacterium | reverse complement strand
CCGCTACCGGATAGTGCACGTCGGCGGGAATGCATCGCGGTGAACGCCATCGACGGACACGATGGCGTCCAACCGCACAATCGGGCCGTCATCCAGCCGCATTGTCTCCACGCCGTCATGCGCGGTGATATCGACAATGCGGGCATGCAGCGCGTGCTCGCTGCCCTCTGCCTCAATCACCATCGGCACCGAACGCCGCTGCACCGCAACGGTTTCCAGTACATCGTGAAACTCGCAGTTGATCGGAACATAAGGCCGGGACATGGCGAACTCCTGAGCAGAATGATTAACGCAGCTTCACTCCGGGAAAATCGACCGGCACCGCAAACGCGACGTTGACGTAGTTGGTGAACAGGTTCAAGGCCACATGGGCGAGGATCTCGACGATCTCCTCGTCATTGAAGCCGACGCTGCGCAGCTGGGCCACGTCGCCGTCTTCAATCTGGCCACGCCCTTCCACCACACGCAGGGCGAAGTGCAGGGCAGCAGCGGTCTTCGGGTCGTCAGACTGACCGCCCTGTGCTGCGCTCATTTCCTGGCTGCTGGCACCGGCCTTGCGACCCAGTGCGGTGTGTGCGGCCAGGCAGTATTCGCAGGCGTTGCGGTTGGCGATGGCCACGGCGCTCTTCTCGCCCAGCGCGGCCGGAATGACGCCGCCGCCCAGGGCTCCGAACGAACCCCACATGCTCTTCAGCGCGGCCGGGGAGTTGGCCACGGCACGGAACATGTTGGGGGTGGCCCCGAAAGCCGAGTGGATCTGGCCAAGCAGGGTCTGGGTGTCGCCGGTGGCGGCGGCGGGGGTAACAAGCGCGATACGGGACATGATCTGGATTCCTGTTGAGGACCGGTCCGAAGTGGCCGGTTGACGGTCATACTAGGAACCCGAGCAGGACGTTTGGTGTCTATATGTCGCTGATTGATGTCAATTCGTCTGATTCCGGTGTGCCGGCCATCGACCGCCTGACCCCGGTACTGGAGCGCTTCCGGGTCCAGGCCAGCCTGTTCCACGCCGGTCCCTTGTGTGGATTGAGCACCTTCGACGCGCAACCGGGCCGCGGCTTCCTGCACGTGCTGCGCCGGGGCGAGATGGAGCTTCTGCTGCGCCAGGGGGCAAAGACCGAGCGCACGCCATTGTGCGAACCCACCCTGCTGCTGTTCCCGCGTGCGGTGCATCACGAGTTCATCAACCCACCGGTGGACGGTTCGGACTTCACCTGCGCCACGCTGGATTTCGATGGTGGCAACCGCAATCCCATCGTGCAGGCGCTGCCCGATGCTGTGGTGCTGCCGCTGCGCGAGATCGACGGGCTTGGCGGCGCACTGGAGCTCCTGTTCGCGGAGGCCGACCAGACCCGCTGCGGTTCGCGCCTGCTCGCCAACCGCCTGTTCGAAGTGGTGTTGATCCAGGTGCTGCGCTGGATCATCGACCACCCCGAGCGTGCCCAGGTTACGCCCGGCATGATGCGTGGCCTTTCGGAACCGCGTCTGGCCAAGGCGCTGATGGCGGTGCACGCCAGCCCGGAGGCCGATTGGACGCTGGAGCGCATGGCGGAACACGCTGGCATGTCGCGCAGCGCCTTTGCGGCTGCGTTCAAGAGTGCGACCGGCGCTACGCCGGCCGCCTATGCGTTGGACTGGAAGCTCAACGTGGCCACGTCGTTGCTGCGTGCGGGGCGGCCGGTGAAGCAGGTGGCGCTGGAGCTGGGGTTTGCAGATGCGCCGACGTTCTCGCGGGCATTCCGGCGGCGTAATGGCAGCTCGCCACGCGAGTGGCTGAGTCAGCTGACAAACTGACGGCCGTGTCTTGGCCGCGGTGTTATGACTTCGGGTAGGGTCGGTCGACAGTCGACCGCACGTATCGCCCGTCGCTGCTGTAACGCATGATCCTTGAACGGAGACGCGCTTCCGCGTCGTAGGTCATGCGTTCATCGCACCGATCATCGTTATCGGCCGTCGTCTGTCGACCGACGCTACCAAAGCACCATCAATCCACGTACCCCAACGCCCCCAATCCCGGGGGCGTCAGGACACTGCCATCACCGTCAGGCGACGCCCGCGGCGTCCTGCGTGGGCAAATGCCGTTCGATCCACTGCTTGAAGTCGGCCACCACCTCCTCACGACCGGCGTCATTGAGCAGGTCATGGGCATGGCCTTTGTAGAGTTTCAGGGTCTTGTCCTGCGAACCGGCGTTGTCGAAGAACATCTGGCTGCCCGCCGGCACGGTGACCTTATCGGCGTCGCCATGCACGATCAGCACCGGCAGGCGCAGGCTGGAGAACCCACGTTCCAGCCGATCATTGCCGGCCAGCATCTGCGCCACGGTCAGGGCGGTCTGCTTTTCATTGGCGATCAAGGGATCGGCATTGAGCGCCCTGACCACATCGGGAAGCCGTGAGAACTCCTTGTTTGGCAGCTTCAGCACCGGCAGGGTGGGGAAGGGTCCACTGAACCAGCGCACCAGGGTCAGCACCGCCGACGGAGCCGGCACGCGGAAGGCGAAACTCTCGCAGATCAGCCCGGCCAGTTCGTCCTGGTGTTCCAGGGTGTAGCCGGTGGCGATCACCCCACCGGCGCTGTGCCCGAGCAGGAACACCGGCAGGCCCGGCTCGCGTGCGCGGGCAAGACGCAGCAGGCTGTCCACGTCGGCCAGGTAATCGTCGAAGTGCCGGACATGGAAGCGCGGTCCGCTGGACTTGCCACGTCCGCGCAGGTCGACGGCGTACACCGCCAGCCCCATCGCGGTGAACTGTTCGGCGGCCCACAGGTAGTGGCCGCTGTGCGAGTTGAAGCCCGGCACGATGGCCAGCACCGCGCGGGGGATCCCGGCCGGTCGCCAGCTGCGGATGAAGAGTTCGCCCTCGCCGCCGGCGATGATCTCCTCACTGCGCGACGGACCGGGGCGGCCGGGACCGGAAGCAACGGCATGCAGGGTGCTGTTCATGGCAGATCCTCACGACGGGGAGGGACGCCCATACCGCCGCCACCGGGTGGCAGGCGACAGGGACGGCGATCAGGGGGGAGCGGCTGGCATCCGGGGATGCCGTATAGGAGCCCAACGCACAAGCCAGGAAGCAACGGCCACGCAACTGCGGGCGTAGGATGGCGTCGTACAGGTGGACCCTGACCGGGTCCGGAGGAGCTCCCCATGCTCGACGCCCTGCCCGTGCTCGATGCCATTCTGCAGCGCCACGCTGCCGAACTGGGCAAGGACCACCTGCCGTATCGCAATCACGCTTACCGGGTGGCCAATTTCCACTGGTGCCTGTTACCCGGAAGTGACGAAGACCGGTATGTGGTTTCGGTCGCCGCTGCGTTCCATGACCTGGGTATCTGGACTGACGGCACCTTCGATTATCTGGGACCATCGGAGGTCCAGGCGCGCGCCTATCTGCAGGCCGAGGGGTGCGGGGATCTGGTGCCCTTGGTGCTGGCGATGATTGATCATCACCATCAGGTGTCGGCGGTGGAGCGGACGGCGGATCCGCGTGTTGAAGCGTTCCGGAAGGCGGACTGGATTGATGTGACGTTGGGGCTGCGCCGGTTCGGTGTGCGGTCCGACGATTTCAAGCGAATTCTGGCGCGGTTCCCCCGGCTGGGATTTCACCGCCGGCTCGCGCAGTTCGCCTGGCATCACGGTCTGCACCATCCAACGAATCCGCTGCCGATGCTGCGGCGCTGAGGGGCACGCGTCCTTGACCTTGCCTGGAACTTGCTTGGAACCCGGGAGCCTGCTTTGGTAGGGTCGCACGACAGTCGACCGCCGATAAAAATCATCGCTGCTGGAAGGCATGGCCCTGGAACGGAGAAACGCTTCTCCGCCACAGCTCATGCCCAAATGCGCTGATCACCGCCATCGGCGGTCGACTATCGTGCGACCCTACCGGAATGCTTCCCCGTCACTCAGCCTGGCTTCGTCACCGTTCACCTTCACCGTCCGCACCTGCGCGGCCGGCGTTGCGATCTTGAACCGCGCTCGATACTCACAGATGCAGGCCGCCATGTCGCCGTCACCAGATGTTTCAAGCCGGTAATCCAGCTTCAGCGTTTCGCCGCTCAGCCTTGCCTTCGGTTCCAAGCCCCTGTCGTAACCGCAGCCGTAGTTATGCCGAACCAGATATGTGGTGACGTCACCTTCCTGCTTACGCAGTGCCTCGGGTGCATATGACTCATCCTCCCAGTCACCCTCGCACCCCAGGTACTTGAACTCCTTGAGCAATCCATCGCCACTACTGACGTCGCCCGGATTCGAGCACGCGGTGAGACCCATCACGACAGCGAGTACAACACCTGTTCGACGCATCATGCCATTCCGTTGGTGACCTGCAGCCATCATAGGGGCATCCGCACGCGCCTGCCCCATCCCCCCGGCGACGCGCGGAACACCCCTCGGTGCCCTAACTCCGGCGGAGGTCGCGTCGGCCGCATGAACGCCAGCCCGGTAGAGTCGCACGACAGTCGACCGCCGATACCAACCATCGCTGCTGGAAGGCATGACCTTCGAACGGAGCAGCGCTCTTTCGCCGCAGATCCTGCGCCGTTGCGTCGATCACCGCAACAGACGGACGATTGTCGCTCGATCCTGCCGGATCGCGATATTCACCTATTGGGCTACAGGTTGACTGTGCGTCACTTCAATCGTCGATCCAACCGGAACATCGGTCTTTTCAAGTCCATGGAACGACAGGAACACTGGAGTATATGGCTCTCTTTTTTGATACTCGATCATCGGATGCGCTCCCCGTCTGGTTCCGTCGGGTCGGACAATCGTCGCTTGATAGGATCCACCGGAGTCGAGTGGGGCCAGATCCTCTGCCACCCGGACCGCCAGCATGTTGAAGGGTTTTATGTAGAGCGCTTCAAGCACAGTGAACAACATCAGGCCATCCGGTATGCCTCTGGCGCGCCGTCGCTCACAATGCCAGCGTTCAACTGCCAAGCGGCAATCCGGGCAGTACCATGCCTCAACTGATGAAGGCCCTCCGTCTGGGACCAATCTTGCATCGACTGCGGCGTGCGGGAAGTGTGTCGTGCGCTCACGGATATACGTGCTGGAGAGTGTCAAGCAGCCATCGAACGTAGGCAAGCTACAGAGCAGAAGGTCACAGTGATGCACATGACAGAAGCGCAGCGCGGCTTCCAGCTCGCAGATGTCATGCTGCCATGACGAATGAGCTGCGTAAAAGCGATCAACTTCCTGCTCCTGCCAGAACTTCAGCCGGGGCTGAAAGCCCTGCGCAACAAACTTCAAGAAGCGCTCCTGGCCGAGGCATTCGGCGAATGCCTTTCTCAGCAGATTCAGATCAGCCATAGTGCCTGCCCCCCCACGGTGTAAGGAGCTTACATCACCAAGCAGAAAGCAGGGATCTCGACCTGTTGTCGGCCCCTTCCCGGCATGGCAGCATTCCTGTCACGACGGGGGGCAAAGCTAATGGCAAAAGTACGATGGATCGTTCAATCCAATCTGGGTAGTCGAGGGGACATCGAGGCGATCGCTGATGCCTGTCAGAAACTAGGACTGGAATGCCTCCCGGTTGCCGTCATTCCGTTCTCCGATGCACTGCCTGAGGTACCGACCGACGCTCCCGCCATCTTCTACGGCTCGGCAAATTTTGCCACCAACGTGTACCGGTCTGGTCGCTGGGTACCGGGGGTCTTCTTCGACGAGCAGGCGTTCCAGTTCACCCTCACGCTTGAGCATTACGGAGACGAGTGCCTGAACTCGGACGCACGGGTAACGACCATGGCAGGGTTGTCGGCACTTGACCTGGCCGACGACCTGCGCCTCTTTGTGCGTCCAGTGGCGGACTTGAAGGAGTTTGCCGGGACCGAATTCACCATGGCCGAATACCGCACTTGGTACGCCCGCTTGGCCGGGGGAGGTTTCGACCTGGGCCCCGATACACCGATCATCGCCGCCTCGATCAAGCCCATCGAACACGAATGGCGGCTGTTTCTGGTCGACGGCCGGGTGGTGGCCGGTAGTCACTACCGTAGTCATGGCGAGCTGCAGGTATCGCCAGAGATTCCGCCTGAGGTACGCGTCTATGCCGAGCAGATGGCGGCGGTCTGGAGTCCCTCGGCCGTGTTCGTTCTCGATGTGGCGCAATCGCAGGGACGCTTCTGCGTCATCGAGATCAACGGATTCAACAGCTCCGGCTTTTACGCCAGCAACATTCAGGACATCGTGGAGGCCGTTTCCGAAGTGGCGACACGCTCCAAGTCATCCGGCCCCCGCTTGGTCGCGTGAATGCAAAATCGGTGGACTTGGACGACAGTCGACCGCCGATATCAACCATCGCTGCTGGAAGGCATGACCTTCGAACGGAGCAGCGCTCTTTCACCGCAGACACTGCGCCACCGCGACGTACTTCTGCAGGACCTGTGTCACCTCATCCTGCAGCTGCTGTGCTGAAACAATACCGGCCGAAATGAGATTGACTTTGTCTTCAAGAATCAAAAGTTCAATCCAGAGATCCCGAGGCAGCCCCGTCGTTTCCCGGATGTCCATGGAGATCCAGATCGCCGTCAAGGCGCTGATCTGCCCCGCTGCTAGCCGTAAGCAGGTGTCGGACAGAAGCCATCGTCCTGCTTGCTGCCAGTCAGCTTTGCTTGCGCCGATCTTGAGTGCATCCATCACCGGGTACTTGTCGTGGGCGGTGGCGATCTCGATGATCTCGATGGGCGGTTCATCCAAAGCCGCGATCACGTCGTACGCCCATGCGTTCGCGTCCTCGGCCGTCTTGATGCTCAACGAGATTCCCGTCGAGAAATAGGCGCAGATGGACGCGTGATCTGCGTCGGCGGGAAAGCCCTCCGTTGCGCAACCGGCATTCACAGATGTCTGGATTGAAGGATCAGAGCCGGTCAATGGAGGTCACCAGAATCTCGGCCGGAAAACCAGACATGTGCCCGCAGCCTCCCAGCACCGGATCAGGCCCAAGCAATGTGCCCAGTACCTGGACCCGATGACCACTGAGGCGGCGCATGGCATCTTCATCGAATCGCAAGCTCCCGTACCCGGTGCTCAACCAGAGCCCGGACTCGTTGTACTCACCGCGCTCAGCCTTGGGGAAGTGCCAGAGCGAGACGTCCTCGAAGTCGAAGCTCAGGATGCCCACGACGCATACGGGATCTCCTGCACGTGCTGCCAGCTGGTGGATGGCTTCGTTGACTGAAAGAGCACCGTTCATGAACGCCTTCCCCCGTCGAGAAGGGCTCGCGCCGGCCGAAACAGGATGTAGCTGAAGACACTGTGGGTGCGCCAGTCGCCGGCAAGCTCGTTGACGTTGTGGGTTCGCCAGATCATGTTCAGTGCCTCGGAAAACGTGGTGTTCAACTCGTCGGTCGAAAGCGTGCCTCCGACGCCGGTCGTGCGTTACCGGGCGCTGCACCGTCATCGGCAGTCGTCTTGCGGCCGACTCTACCAAAGCGCAGGTTCCGCCTGTCCCAAGCGATCCCGGCACCCCTATGC
>JAEXNZ010000332.1 GCA_023439425.1 Pseudomonadota bacterium | reverse complement strand
ACGGCAGCCGGGCAAGCCCGGCTCTACGATGTCGCACGATCTGCCAAGCCGGGCAAGCACGCCAGTACGGTTGCGCGTGCAACCATCCCCCCGCGCGCAGACACCTGCGTGGCAGAATCCGGCAGCTGCCTTTCTTCGTGTACCCGATGTCGACCACCGCCGCTGCAACGCCCGTCAATTCGCCCCGCCGTGTGCTGGCTGCCAGCCTGATCGGCACCACCATCGAATTCTTCGACTTCTACATCTACGCCACCGCCGCGGTGCTGGTGTTCCCCCATCTGTTCTTCCCGCAGAGCAGCGAAGGGGCCGCCCTGTTGCAGTCGCTGGCGACGTTCGCGGTGGCCTTCATCGCGCGCCCGGTCGGCTCGGCGGTGTTCGGTCACTACGGCGACCGCATCGGCCGCAAGGCCACCCTGGTCGCCGCGCTGCTGACCATGGGCGTATCCACCGTGGCCATTGGTCTGCTGCCCACCCACGCCAGCATCGGCCTGGCCGCCCCCGCGCTGCTGGCGCTGTGCCGGTTCGGCCAGGGCCTGGGGCTGGGCGGAGAGTGGGGCGGGGCGGTGCTGCTGGCCACCGAGAACGCACCGCCAGGGAAGCGCGCCTGGTACGGCATGTTCCCGCAGTTGGGGGCCCCGCTGGGCTTCCTGCTCTCAGCCGGCATCTTCCTGCTGCTGGGGCGCTTGATGAGCGATGCCGATTTCCTGCAGTGGGGCTGGCGCGTGCCGTTCCTGGCCAGCTCGCTGCTGGTCGCAGTGGGGCTGTGGGTACGCCTGAACATCCACGAGACGCCGCAGTTCCAGGCCGCATTGGACCGCAACGAGCGCGTGCGCCTGCCGATGTGGACAGTGCTGCGCCATCACCCGCTGACCCTGCTGCTGGGCACGCTGGGCGCGTTTGCGACGTTTGTGCTGTTCTACCTGATGACCGTGTTCACCCTGGGCTACGGCACCACCGTGCTGCACTACAGCCGTGAGCAGTTCCTGCTGATGCAGATGGTTGGCATCCTGTTCTTCGCCGCCGGCATTCCGCTGTCGGCGATGTACGGTGACCGCTGGGGCACGCGCCGCACCATGATTGTGGCCAGTGGGTTGATTCTGGGTTTCGGTGTGGTGTTCGCGCCGCTGTTCCAGGCTGGCAGCCCGTGGATGGTGATCGGCTTCCTGTCGCTGGGTCTGTTCCTGATGGGGCTCACCTATGGCCCCTGCGGCACGTTCCTGGCGGAAATCTACCCGGTGCAGGTGCGCTACACCGGGGCGTCGTTGTCGTTCAACATCGCCGGCATTCTGGGTGCCGCACCGGCCCCGTATGTGGCCACCTGGCTGGCCGAACGCTTCGGCCTGCTGGCGGTGGGCTTCTACCTGTGCCTGACCGCGCTGGTCACCCTGTTGGCGCTGCTGGCCATGAGCCGGCGCGCCGCCCTCAGCCGAACAGGCGCTTGACCGTACGGCTGAGCCAGCCGCCCTGTTCGTGTTCGCGTGCGAACTTGTTCAGATGCGCCTTCACCGCCGGCGCATAGGCCTGGTCGTCGCCGCGGATGTGGTTGAACAGCCAGCGTGACAGCATGTTGCGCAGTTCATCGGTGACATCTTCGCCGGCCTGGAATCGCATCCGGTACTCGAGCACGCGCTTGCCGAAAATCTCGTGCACGCGCTTGTGCGCCGCGCAGAACGGATAACCGGCTTCCTCCATCAGCTCCTCCTCGAACGCGAAGTGCGACATCGTGTAGTCGATCAGTTCATCGATCACTTCGGCCACCGCCAGTCGATGCATGCTGGTCTGCGCCGCATGCAGATGGTTGAGCATCTCCACGATCCGCATATGCTGGTGATCGATGACGTCGATCCCCGTGTTGAGATCGTCCTGCCAGACCAGTACTGCCATGTCGCGCTCCCTGTGCGATTGCCTTTGGGAGCCACTCTAGGCAGGGGGCTGCGCCCCCGCGTTGATCTGGATCAAGGCAGCGCTTCGGCAACCCGGGCGGGGGTGGCGGTGTTGCTGCTGCTGACCCGGTTGCGGCCTCCGGCCTTGGCCAGATAGAGCTGGCGGTCGGCTTCGGAGATCAGCAGGTGCAGCGAATCGCGCTGTGGCGTCAGGCAGCACACGCCGATGCTGACCGTCATGCGCAGGATGGTCGGACCCAGATGTACCTGCAGCGAGGCGATGCGCTGGCGCAGGAGTTCGAAGTAACCCAGTGCTTCGTCTTCTTCCAGCCCCGGCACCAGCAGGCAGAATTCCTCGCCACCAAAGCGGGCGGTCAGGTCCTGGTCGCGCGCATGGTCGGCCACGGTGGCGGCCACCGCGCGCAGCGCGTCGTCGCCCGCTTCGTGGCCGTAGGTGTCGTTGATGTGCTTGAAGTGGTCGATGTCGATCATCGCCACGGCGACTTTCTCACCGCTGTGCTGCAGCGCCGGCAGCTGGCGCTGGCTCTGCTCCAGGAAGGAGCGGCGGTTCGGCAGGCCGGTCAGGAAGTCGCGCGTGGCCAGGTCCTGCAGGGTGCCGATCAGTTCCAGCTGGTCGACGTTCTGCGAGACACGGCAGAAGAACTCCTCGCGCGAGAACGGTTTGCGCAGGAAGTCATTCGCGCCGTTCTTCAGGAAACGCGGAATCAGGGTCTGGTCGGTGTTGCCGGAAATGCCGATCACCGCCACCTTGTCGCGCGAACGCAGGGTGCGCAGGCGGCGGGTGAATTCCACACCCTCCATGCCCGGCATTTCCTGGTCCACCACGGCCAGACGAATGGCCGGATGCGCCTCGATGGCCTTCAGGCCTTCGGCTCCGTCGGCAGCTTCGTAGACGTCGTGGCCGTACATGCGCAGCAGCGAGGCCGCGTACATGCGCGCGGACATCGAGTCGTCCACCACCAGCGCGGCGATGCGACGGTTGCGCTCCAGACGCTGCACCAGCCATACCAGGTAGTCGACGCTGCCGGGGGTGTTCTTCAGCACGTAGTCGATGATCTGCTGCTGCAGCACGCGCTTGCGCAGGTCTTCGTCGTACACGCCGCTGACCACCACGGTGCGCAGGCCGCGCGACAGGAAGTACTCCACGACCTGGTCGCGGTCGCCGTCAGCCAGCACCAGGCCGGTGAGGACCAGGAACCAGCCATCTTCCTCATCCAGCAGGCGTCCGGCCTCGGCCAGACTGGTGGCCACCGAGACCGGCAGCTCCAGCCGCTGCTCGATGGCTTCCTTCAACATGGTGGTGAACGTGCGCGAGTTTTCCACCAGCAGAATGCGCTGGGGAAGTGCATCACCGGGGCTGCTGTCGAAAGCGCCCTGCAACAGTGCCGGCATGTTTGGTTCGCTCGATTCCGGGTGGTTCAGGTTTGGTAGCGGCCAGTCAGCGAGGGACTTTAGGGGCAAATTCTGAATCTGCGCAGGCTTTCACATTTCTCACTGAAGCTCACGGAATGTGTCGCATGGAGCAGCCACGCAGGGCGTGGCTCTACAGGGTCTCTGGAAGTTCCACCGACCACACCGGCACCTTGCCGTCGTCGTACAGCACCAGCGAAAAGCGCGGATTGCGATAGACAACAATCGGCACCGCGTCCGGCGCGGTCTTCAGCCGCCATGACGGCAACGAGGTGCGTGCAGAAACCGCGCCTGCCGGAATCGCCCAGAACAGATGACCGGCGTTGGCGAAATACACAATCACCCGGCCGGTTGCGTCCTTGACCTGGTAGTACGCGATTTCATCGCTCTGGAACCCGCACACACGTAAGTCGTCCACCGTCACGCCGGCTGCCTCCACGGGGCCTCTGAATGTCCGCGCGGCACGGATGCCGTGCTCGTCGCGTGAAATAAAGGCTAATCCCGCGTGTGGCTGACGGCTTTGAAACGATTCTGATATTCGTGCGAGGACATCGCGGGGACCCGTACGGGCTCCTGCAGCACCACCCGGATGCAGCGCCCCCTGCACTCGATCCGACCGCCATAGGCCCGGATGCGAGCGCTGAGCCGCTCGATCGCCAGCACGGTGGTTGCAGTGCTGATGGTCTGCGCCGGATCAAGCAGGCGCAGCGTCATCATCAGTCCCCGCATCTGCCGCAGCTGCCCGCACCGCGCGCGCACCTGCAGCTGGCCCGGCTCGTGCTCGAGCAGCAGCGACACTGCATCGGTCAGGGTGCGGTACGCGGCCAGCTGCAGGTCCACGCTCAGCCGACACGGGTCACCGCCGAAGCGCGGCGGCAGTACGCGGTAGCTGCGTTCCCATTCCTGGCCGATGCCGCTGGTCTGCAGCGCCAGGTACAGGCCGATCTGCTCCAGCGCGGCCGGGTACACCATGCTGGTCTGCGCACGGAACTGCCTTGAACAGACTTCAGCGGTGTGCAGCAGGCTGTCCGCCAGCCGCGAATGGCCATGCGCCCGCAGCCACTGCACCATCTGCGCGTGCGAGAGATCGATGCCTTCGCCGACCCGTCGCATCTGCTGCGCACGGTGGCGCAACGCCACTTCGCTTGCATGCAGTGCCGCGCGTGACTGCGCCAGCACCTGCTGTTCGCTTCGTGTGCGCGTCCGGTATTGCCGGTGGTAGTAGCTGAGACTGGCTCCCAGGCTAAGCAGGGCCACGCCGTACAGCGACAGGTGCTGCTGCCAGGCGTAGGTGCTGGCGTCGAAGGAACCCGGCAGGCCAGTGCTGTGCATGCTGAAGGCGGTGACAGTGCTCCAGAATGGCACCGCGATGGCCGCGCCACGCCAACCATGCAGCACTGTGAGGCCAATCGCGGGCAGGGCCATGAGCAGCAGCAGGCCCGCGCGCAACTCGGCGAGATTGGCAGGCAACAGCGCGGCGGCCAGACCCGTCCCCAACAGGATGCAGGCGGCTGCGGCGCTGCGCGGGGCGATCCGTCGCGACCACACTGTGGCTGAGCGCCGGATCCACAGCAGCGCGAGCGGGGCCAGTGTCAGAATCGCGGTGAAATCACCGATCAGGTACACGGTGGCCTGATGCAGCACCGGCGCGTCCGGGGGTGTCGGCCATAGCAGGTGAATGGACAGCAGCTTCAGCACGCAGGTGACCGCCGATGCCAGCGCCGCCACCGAAGGCAGCCACAGTTCATTGCGCGCGGCGATCATGTGGCGATGCAGGTGCACCACGCCCATTACCGCCGGCATCAGTACCGCTGATCCCGTCACGGCCCAGGCCAGTCCATGAGTGTCCACCATCGGCCCGCGCAGGCGTGCGAAGTAGGCGTACTCACCCAGCAGCAGATATGGCCACAGGCGCGGTGGCACCACGATCAGCGCCGCTACCCGCAGCCCGGCGGGAAGGAAGAACTGGTCCACCGACAGGTGCCACAGCCCCCAACAGGCCATGGCGTACACCCCGGCCAGTAACAGTCCCTGCTTCACGTTGCCTGACTTCATGTCACGTCCTGTCATCCCATTCCAGAGTCACCACAACACATCACGCAGTTTGTACCAGGACATTGCCGCAACCAGCAGCGGCGTGCGCAGCAGTGGTCCCCCCGGGAAGCGACGGTGCGGAATCCGCGCGAAGGCATCCAGACGCTCATTCTGCCCGGCTATCGCAGCGGCGATCACCTCGCCGGCCAGGCCGGTGGCGGCCACGCCATGCCCGGAGAAGCCCTGGGCGAAGTACACGTTAGGGGTCAACCGGCCCCAATGCGGGGCGCGGTTGCGGGTGATGTCGACGAAGCCGCCCCAGACCTGTTCCAAGCCCACGTCTCTCAGCTGCGGGAACACATGATGCATGCGTCGGGTCATCACCCCGCGCAGGCCGGGCGGGGGCAGGGCGGAATAGCTGGCGCGTCCACCAAACAGCAACCGATGGTCGGCACTCAACTTGAAATAGTCCAGTGCCCAGCTGACATCGGCCACCGCCATGTCATTGCGGATCAGGCTGCGCGCGCGCTCCTCGCCCAGCACCGGCGTGGCCCCGATGTAGGTGCCGACCGGCATGATCCGCGACTCCAGCTCCGGAGCGATGCCGCTCAGCAGGGCATTGCCGGCGATCACCACGTGGTCGGCGCGTATGCTGCCTTCTGCGGTGCGCAACTGCGGTTGGGCACCGCGCACCAGATGCTGCACGGGACTGGCTTCGTGGATGACCACGCCGAGACATTCAGCCGCCCGGGCCAGGCCTTGGGCGTAGGCGAGTGGGTGCAGATGACCGCTGGCAACGTCAAACATCGCGCCGCGATAGCGCGGACTGTCCAGCCGCTCGCGCAGTTGCTCGCGGTCCCACCATTTCAGCGGGTAGTCGTAGTGGTCCACCAGCCGCTGCATGCCACGTCGCAGTTCGCGTTCCTGACGAGCATTGATCGGTACGCTGGCATGCCCGTCGCGCCAGTCGCAGGCGATCTGGTAATGCTGAAGGCGTCGGCGCAGCAGGGCCATGCCCTCGCGCGAATAGTCGAACAACGCGCGCGCGTCGATCTTGCCGACCAGCCGTTCCAGCGTGTCCACCTCACAGCCAAAGCCCACGATGGCCTGGCCACCATTGCGACCCGATGCCCCCCAGCCGACCCGCTGCGCTTCCAGCACGGTGACCCGATATCCGCGCTCGGCCAGCGACAGCGCCGCAGAAAGCCCGGTGTAGCCAGCCCCCAGCACGCACACATCGGCCTGGGTGTCGCCGCGCAGGGCAGGGCGCAAAGGCACGTCCGGCACGCTGGCGGCGTACCAGCTGGGCGCATGCGGCTCCCCGGCGGGACGTGCCAGGGTCATGCAGCGGGGGCAGGGGGGCGGCTCATGCCGAGAGCTTGCCAGCATCAGACGCGAAGAGGAGGTCTGCGCGACGATGCTTGCCTGTCTCGCCCGGGCGGGGTTACCGTGCCGGACATGACCACCCGACCGCGCCCGCGAAAACCCGCCACTACCGCGCGCAGGACCGCCGCCGCCTCGCCGGCACCGGAAGAGAGCGCGCTGCTGCGCTGGCTCAAGGAGCGTCGGATCACCGAGGTGGAGTGCCTGGTGCCGGACATCACCGGCAACGCACGCGGCAAGATCATTCCCGCCGACAAGTTCTCGCACGATTACGGTACACGGCTGCCGGAGGGCATCTTCGCCACCACCGTCACCGGTGAATTCCCGGACGACTATTACGAGCTGACCTCACCGTCGGATTCGGACATGATCCTGCGCCCGGACCCGGACACCGTGCGCATGGTGCCCTGGGCCACGGACCCGACCGCCCAGGTCATCCATGACTGCTACACCAAGCACGGCGAGCCGCACGAGCTGGCCCCGCGCAACGTGCTGCGGCGGGTATTGGATGCCTACGCCGAACTGGGCCTGCGCCCGGTGGTCGCGCCGGAGCTGGAGTTCTTCCTGGTGCAGAAGAACACCGACCCGGATTTCCCGTTGCTGCCGCCGGCCGGGCGCTCGGGTCGCCCGGAAACGGCGCGGCAGTCGTACTCCATCGACGCGGTCAACGAGTTCGACCCGATCCTCGACCTGATGTATGACTACTGCGACGCGATGAAGCTGGACGTGGATACGTTGATCCACGAATCCGGCGCGGCGCAGCTGGAAGTCAACTTCACCCATGCCGATGCGATGGACCTGGCCGACCAGGTGTTCCTGTTCAAGCGCACCATGCGCGAGTCGGCGATGCGGCACGGGGTGTACGCCACCTTCCTGGCCAAGCCGATGGAAACCGAGCCGGGCAGCGCCATGCACATCCACCAGAGCCTGCTGCGGATCAGCGACGGGCACAATGTGTTCAGTGGTGATGTGGGGGGCGAGGAATTCAGTCCGATCTTCGGCCACTATCTGGCCGGTCTGCAGAAATATGTGCCGATGGCAATGGCGTTCTTCGCGCCGAACGTGAATTCCTACCGTCGCCTGGTGTTCGGCGAGGTGTCGCCGAGCAATGTGCACTGGGGCTTCGACAACCGCACCTGTGGCCTGCGTGTGCCGATGGACACGCAGGAAAACATGCGCGTGGAAAGCCGCTTCGCCGGTTCCGACGCCAACCCGTACCTGGCCATGGCCGCCACGCTGGCCGCAGGCCTGCTCGGCATTCGCGAGCAGGGCGCGCCGACGGCACCGGTCAGCGGCAGCGCCAAGGAGCTGGGCTACGACCTGCCGCGCTCGCTGGGCGAGGCGCTGGACGGGCTGGAAGGCTGTCCCGCCCTGCAGCAGATGCTGGGCGAACGCTTCTGCCGCGCCTACGTGTCGGTCAAGCGCAAGGAATACGAGACCTTCTTCCGGGTGATCAGCTCCTGGGAGCGCGAGTTTCTGCTGCTGAATGTGTAGCCGCCGGCCCTCCGGGCTGGGAAAATGCGTACTTGGCCGTTAGGCTGACCCCGTTCTTGCCGGTCCACCCGGTTCCCCCACTTTGCTTCGACCCGTGGAGACCCCGATGAAGCTGCGAATCCTGACCCTCGGCATTGCCGTTTCCCTGCTCAGCGCCTGCGGTGGCGGTGCCAAACAGGAAGACAGCAAGGTGCTCAACGTCTACAACTACAGCGACTACATCGCCGAAGACACCATTCCGAACTTCGAGAAGGCCACCGGCATCAAGGTGACCTATGACGTATTCGACAGCGACGAGATGGTGGAGACCAAACTGCTGGCCGGCGACAGCGGCTACGACGTGGTCGTGCCTACGCTGAACTTCTTCGGTCGCCAGATACAGGCCGGCGGGTTCCTGCCGCTGGACAAGAGCAAGATCCCGAACCTGGCCAATCTTGATCCGGACATGATGAAGCGCATCGCGCAGCAGGATCCGGACAACAAGTACGGCGTGCCGTACATGATCGGCACCACCGGCATCGGCTACAACGTGGACATGCTGAAGGAGCGCTTCGGTGGCAGCACCGAGATCGCCAACAGCTGGGACCTGGTGTTCAAGCCTGAAAACATCGCCAAGATGAAGGACTGCGGGATCACCATCCTGGATACCCCGGCGGACATGATTCCGATCGCGTTGCATTACCTGGGCGAAGATCCGCACAGCCACGACCCGGCCGTGATCCAGAAGGCGGCGGACCTGCTCAAGAGCATCCGTCCTTACGTGCAGCAGTTCCATTCCTCGCAGTACGTGGGCTCGCTCGCCAACGGCGGTACCTGCCTGGTGGTGGGCTGGTCGGGCGACATCATCCAGGCCCGTGACCGCGCCGAGGAAGCCGATAATGGCGTGACCGTGGCCTATTCGATTCTGAAGGAAGGCGCACCGCAGTGGTTCGACATGCTTGCCATTCCGAAGGATGCCAAGCATCCGGAAGCGGCGTATGCGTTCATCAACTACCTGCTCGACCCGAAGGTCGCCGCGGCCAACACCGACTTCATTCACTACGCCAACCCGGTGAGTGCGGCCACGCCGCTGGTGGACGAAGCAATCCGCAACGATCCCACCATCTACCCGCCAGCCGACGTGGCCGCGAAGATGTTCACCTATTCGGTCAATCCGCCGGACGTGGACAAGCTGTATACCCGCCTGTGGACCGAGGTGAAGAGCGGGCGTTGAGGTTGGGATCCAATGCGTAGATGAAATGAACCGCCGGCTGCAACGCCGGCGGTTTTTTCTTGCGGGGACCCCAATGGATGTCGCTTTTCACCTGTTGTCTGCACCGGCTCCCCTACCGTGGCGTACGGGGCGCACGCGCGCCTAGCCTCCCACGACCCCAGCCGCGACGAGACGATGAGCGACAAGCCCCCACGGCACGACGCCGATCCCGAACAGACTCCCGACGATGAGAAGGCGGACAACGAGAAAGAGCCGTCGCCATTGAAAAGCCCCAAGGTACGCTGGACCCTGATCATCCTCGGCGTGGTGGTGCTGATCGGTTTGCTGGCGTGGCTGGTGTACCACCTGCTGGTGGGCCGCTATCTGCAGGACACCAACAACGCCTATCTGCAGGCCGATGCGGTCGCGGTCGCGCCACGCATCAACGGCTACGTCACCGAAGTGCTGGTGCAGGACAACCAATGGGTCAAGGCCGGTGAACCGCTGCTGCGGATCGATCCGCGCACCTATCGGGCCACGCTGGACCAGGCCGAAGCGGTGATCGCGGTGCGCGAGGCAGACATCGCTGCGGCCCAGGCGAATGTGCAGGGGCAGGGCGCGTCACTGCAGCAGGCCCGCACCCAGAAGACCGCCGCGGCCGCCAGCTTGGCGTTCGCCAAAGCCGAGGTGGCGCGCTTTGCGCCGTTGGCTGCGTCCGGCGCAGATACCCATGAACACATCGAGAGCCTGCGCCACGACCTGCAACGTGCCCAGGCCCAGTTCGACGCGGCGGAGGCGCAGATCAGCGGAGCCCAGAGCCAGATCGAGGCCAGCACCGCGCAGCTGGAACAGGCCCAGGCCGGATTGAAGCAGGCCCAGGCCGACGCGGACCAGGCGCGGGTGGCGTTCGAGGACACCGAACTGACCGCACGCATTGATGGCCGCATCGGCAACAAGACCGTGCAGGTCGGTCAGTTTGTGTCCGCCGGCACCCGCACCATGACCGTGGTGCCGGTGGCCTCGCTGTATCTGAGTGCGAACTTCAAAGAGACCCAGGTGGGTCTGATGCGTCCGGGCCAGCCGGCCGAGATCAAGGTCGACGCACTGCCGGGAACCACGCTGCACGGCACGGTGGAAAGCATCTCGCCGGGCACAGGGGCGCAGTTTGCCCTGCTGCCCCCGCAGAACGCGACCGGCAACTTCACCAAGGTGGTGCAGCGTGTCCCGGTGCGCATCCGCGTGGATGCCGGCGAGGAAGCACGCAAGGTGCTGGTACCTGGCATGTCGGTCGAGGTCACCGTGGATACCCGCAATGCACGTGACGCGCGCGAGCGCACCGAACAGGAAGCCGAGGAAAGGGCGGCGAAGTGAGCGCGACCGCCCCCAGCGCCGCTGCTGAAAAAGCCGACGCGAGTGCCTGGCTGGCGGTGGCGGCAGGCACCATCGGCTCGTTCATGGCAACGCTGGACATCTCCATCGTCAACGCCGCATTGCCGACCATCCAGGGCGAGGTCGGGGCCAGCGGCACCGAGGGCACGTGGATCTCCACGGCCTTCCTCGTCTCGGAAATCGTGATGATTCCGCTGACCGGCTGGTTCGTACGTACGTTGGGCCTGCGCACCTTCCTGCTGATCTGCGCGACGCTGTTCACCGCGTTCTCGGTGATGTGCGGCCTGGCCGACTCGCTGGCGATGATGATTGCCGGACGGATCGGCCAGGGCTTTGCCGGCGGTGCGCTCATTCCTACCGCCTTGACCATTGTCGGCACGCGGCTGCCGCCTGCACAGCAGCCACTGGGCACGGCGCTGTTCGGCATGACGGTGATCCTGGGACCGGTGATCGGCCCGCTGCTGGGCGGTTGGCTGACCGAGAATGTGAGCTGGCACTATGCCTTCTTCATCAACGTCCCGATCTGTGGGGGCCTGGTCGCGTTGCTGCTGCTGGGTCTGCCACACGAAAAGTCGGACTGGGGCGGCCTGCTGCGGGCCGACTGGCTGGGCATCCTGGGCATGACGGCGGGTCTGTCGGCGCTGACGGTGGTGCTGGAGGACGGGCAGCGCGAGCGCTGGTTCGAGTCCACGTTGATCATCGTGCTCAGTTTCGTCTCGATCATGGGCTTTGCGTTGCTGGCACTGGCGCAGTTCACCAGCCGCGAACCCGTGATCCGCCTGGGCATCCTGTTCCAGCGCAGCTTTGGTGCGGTGTTTGTGATGGTGATGGCGGTGGGCATGATCCTGTTCGGGGTCATGTACATGATTCCGCAGTTTCTGGCGGTGATCGCCGGCTACAACACCGAGCAGGCCGGTTACGTGCTGCTGCTGGCCGGGTTACCGACCATCCTGCTGATGCCGTTGATGCCGAAGATGCTGGAAACGGTAGACGTGCGCATCATGGTGTTCGCCGGCATGCTGTGTTTTGCCGCCGCCTGTTTCGTCAATCTTGGCCTGACCCCGGACAGCATCGGGCCGCATTTCGTGGTGGGCCAGCTGCTGCAGGGTTGCGGGCTGGCACTGGCGATGATGGCGCTGAACCAGGCGGCGATCACCTCGGTCCCCCGCGAGTACACCAGCGATGCGTCGGGCCTGTTCAATGCGGCGCGCAACCTCGGCGGCTCCATTGGCCTGGCCATCATCTCCACCTTCCAGGAGCGGCGCATGACGCTGCACGTGGATGCCATCGGCAGCAGCGTCACCGCGAACTCGCCGATCGCGCAGGATGCGCTGCAGCAGTATGGCCAGCAGTTGGGCGATGGGGCCCAGGTGATGGCGGTGCTGGGTCAGGAAGTGCAGCAGCAGGCGCTGGTGATGGCCTACAACGACCTGTTCTGGATCTTCGGCGGGATCGTGGTGTTGACCTTCCCGCTGGTGTTGCTCCTCAAGCCCTTGCCCAAGGGCGTTCCCATGGCGATGCATTGATGACCGTGATCCCTTTCAAACCGATCCGTGGGCTGTTCGCGCTGGGGCTGCCGCTGGCGTTGGGTGCCTGCATGCTCGGACCGGACTATGTGCGGCCCGACGTGGCAAAGGACGCCGTCGAGCAACCGCAGTTGCCGCGCGCCGCCGATGCCGGCGTCACCGCCGCTGCGCCGCCGAGCCAGTGGTGGCGGGAATTGCAGGACCCGGTGCTGGATGACCTGGTGGATCAGGCGCTGCGCAACAGCCCGAATCTGCGGGTTGCGCAGGCGCGCCTGCTGGCCTCGCGCGCGCTGGTGAAGCAACGCCGCGCCGAGCAGTTGCCCAGCGTGGGTGCGGTCGCGGCCTACACCAACATCCAGATGCCCGATTCGCTGAACGACAGCGTGCGCGGGATCGGCGAAGGCGTGGCCCAGGCGGCCGAAGCCAATGGCCGCCCGCAGGAGGCCGCGCAGATCCGACAGCAGCTCGGTGACGTCAACCTCGACACCGAGCTGTACATCGCCGGCGTGGACGCCAGCTGGGAGCTGGATCTGTTCGGTCGCCGCCGACGTGCGGCGGAGCAGGCCAATGCCGAGGCCGACGCCAGCCTGGCCGAGCTCGCCGATGCGCAGGTCCAGCTGGCGGCCGAAGTGGCGCAGGTGTATCTGGGATATCGCAGCACGCGTGAGCGCCAGGCGCTGGCCGAAGACAACATCGCCGCTGCCGAACACAGCCTGGCCTTGACCCGGCAGCGGCGTGCAGGCGGCGCGGATTCAGACCTGCAGGTGGAGCGTGCGCTGGGCCAGCTGGAGCAGCAGCGTGCGCAGCTGCCCGGCCTGCAGGCGCAGGCGCTGGAAGCACGCGACCAGCTGGCCCTGATGACGGGTCGCGCGCCCGGTGCGCTGGACAACCTGCTGGCCGCCGACCGCCCGTTGCCGTCATTGCCCGCGGTGGTACCGGTTGACGATGCCGCCGCAGTAATCCGGCGCCGCCCCGACATCCGCCAGGCCGAGCGCCAGCTGGCCGCCTCCTCGGCGCAGATCGGCCAGGCGCTGTCAGCGTACTTTCCGCAGGTGAACCTGCTGGGCGCGGTCGGGATGGGGGCCAGTTCCCCGTCTGACCTCAACAGTGACGCCGTGAGCACGGTCGTGGCCCCGTTCCTGCGCTGGTCGGTGTTCGACTTTGGCAAAACGCGCGCCCAGGTGGCGCAGGCTCGGGCCGGCAACGAGGCGCGTCTGGCCGCCTATGAAGGCACGGTGCTGGCCGCGCTGCAGGACGCCAACACCGCGTTGGCCCAGTTCGGCAGCGCCCGGCAGCAGGTGGTGGTGGCCACCCGGGCGGAGGCCTCCGCGCAACGGGCCGACGCGCTGATGCAGCAACGCCGGGCGGCCGGAGCCGCATCGCAGATCGACCTGCTTGATGTGCAGCGCCAGCGTCTGCAGGCGCAGGACGCGTTGGCCCAGGCCCGGCTGCAGTTGCTGGTGCGCTATGCCGGTCTGCAGAAGAGCCTGGGGCTGGGCTGGGAGCAGGCTCCCGAGCCGGGAGGCTGAGAATCCCATGGGGCGCTGTTCCATGGACCATCGATTGCATGGTTCGGCATCAGGAATCCGGTCGACTACTCCTGGTTGTCTAGATTGTCCACAAAGTACTCGTAGCTGTATGCGTGATCAGACGCGACGTCTCGAGCGTCAACGGCCAGCTTTCGCGCATCTTCCGGTAGCGCAAAATACGCATCGTAGTCCTCCGTCCCTTTTGCAAGGGAATCATTGAAGTGGCTTGCTTCATGGTAGATCGTGCGCGCCCGCGAACCTCCTCTTACACCGGGGCCGACCGGCAGTTTGAAGAACTTTGGACAGTAGTTGACTACATGGTCTGAACCTGGGTCGACCCATGCGATCACACGCTCGGCGTCCTCGTCGGCGCACTCGCACGATGGTTTCAGAAAGCGAACACGATCCGCTGTTGCGGAAAGTACTTTGCGAATCCTCGTGTTGGTCTTGTTCTCCACATTCGGATCGCCATGAATTCCGAACCATGTGGTGTATCGCGGAGTTTGCTTGAACTTGAACTTGATTTCCCCCGGTGCATGGACGCGCTCTTAAAGGCCGTCCACGTAGTCGCTGGCATCTTGCGCCATCCTTGAGGCGGCAGGCAGTGCTTGCAGGATTTCCAGCATTTTCTCCGGAGGGCAGAGCGTGCCGGGATAGGGTGGCTCTGTCTTCGCTTGCCCCTGGCTTTGTTCCTTTGTTGATCCTGTTCTTACTCTGATGCTCTTCGGTGTGGTGAAGGTCGGGCTGTTCTCAGGTTCGTAATGTTCAAATCCGCGCAGGGTTATTTCGTACTCTGTCGATGGGCGAAGGTCATAGTTCTGGGAGAGATTGACGCTTATCGCCTTCTCCTCTCCAGGGCGAAGTGTGATGCGGGAGTGTTGTGCTTCTGGTGTCAGGTTGACGATGACGCCCTTGTATCGCGCGCTGTCACCTTGTTTGGACGTGGCCTGAAATGCATTGCTCCAGAGTCTTCCGTCACGCATCTTGTGCGGCATGTCCGCCTCTCTTATGGAGGCGTCATGTGGCCCCGCGTTCTTGTATATGACAGTGACCACGACTACATGAGGTTCTGTGTGGTCTTGCTGAATGCTGGCCGAAACATGGGCCTGCGCACTGCTTGGCGACAGTGCTATTGCTGCAATGACGAAGGTAGTTGCAAGGTGTTTCATTTCTCTCTCAGTGACGGGGTGATGATTCACTCTCGAGCTGCGAGATTGGCGCGTCAATTATGCCGAAGTTGGATGTGTGACCCGTTGCTTGGAATGCGAAACGCAAGCATCTTTCTTTGTGATTGGCGTTCAGCTAATAGGGTTTTCGTATTAGTTTGAAAGGTGTCGGGTGAATTTTGATGTCGGGAATGGCGAGTTTCTGTGTTTGCTCAAGCTCATTTCTGTCAAATTTTTGGGTGACGGCGGGTAGGGCTTTCTGTGCGGATCTGCTTCTGCTGGCAACTGTTCGCTGATGATCTGGCGGCAACTGAGTACAGGGATGTGGCCGTCGGTTATTGATTGCGGATATGCCGGGGGTAGGATCGGTCGATTGACGACCGCCGTCCTTGTGGCCGCGTCCGGTAACGCATGACCGATGAGCCGGGCGACGCCTGCGTTCAGTGGTCATGCCCCAATGAAGTGCCGATCGTCATCGGCGGTCGACTGGCGTGCGACCCTACCGGCATCCTCGTCATCCGGGTCATCCGGGTCATCCGGGTCATCCCGGGCACCCCGGGCATTCCAGGCATTCCAGGCATTCCAAGCGTCTGACTGGCCCAACCAGCCGGTTCCGTCATCCCCCCGGCCGCCCGAGGTCGCTAGAATGGGCTGCCCACGTCCCGTAGCCGCGCCTGGAGCTGCTGCCCATGTCCTTTGAAGCCAAGCCGGAAGGCGAGGTCATCCCGGTCCTGGAGCCGGGTTATCTGTCCATTCGCGCGCTGCGCAAGGAATTCGACGGCTTCCTGGCCCTCGACGATGTCAACCTGGATGTCCGCAAGGGCGAGATCTTCGCCCTGCTGGGCGGCTCAGGCAGCGGCAAATCGACTCTGCTGCGCTGCCTGGGTGGGTTCGAGACCCCCACCGCCGGCAGCATCGACCTGGACGGGCAACGCATCAACGCGCTGCCGCCGTACCAGCGGCCGATCAACATGATGTTCCAGTCCTACGCGCTGTTCCCGCACATGACGGTGGAGCAGAACATCGCCTTCGGCCTCAAGCAGGACGGTCTGGCCAAGGACGCCATCCGCAAGCGCGTTGGCGAAATGCTGGACCTGGTGCAGCTGGGCAAGCTGGCCAAGCGCAAGCCGCACCAGCTGTCCGGCGGCCAGCAGCAACGCGTGGCGCTGGCCCGCTCGCTGGCCAAGGGGCCCAAGCTGCTGTTGCTGGACGAACCGATGGGGGCGCTGGACAAGAAGCTCCGCTCGCAGATGCAGTTGGAGCTGGTCTCGATCATCGAAAACTCGGGCGTGACCTGCGTGATGGTCACCCACGACCAGGAAGAGGCCATGACCATGGCCACCCGCATCGCGGTGATGGACGCCGGCTGGATCCAGCAGGTCGGCAAGCCCGATGAAATCTACGAGCAGCCGGCGAATCGTTTCGTCGCCGGCTTCATCGGCTCGGTGAATCTGTTCGAGGGCGTGATCGACGAGGATCTGCCCGAGTACGTCACCGTGCGCACGCCGCTGTTCCCGGCCCCGATCTACGTGGCCCACGGCATCACCTGCTATGAAGGCCAGGAAGTGGCGTTCGCGCTGCGCCCGGAGAAGGTGATGATCGGCAAGGACGAGCCGGAAGGCGCGACCAACAAGGCCCAGGGCGTGATCGAGGACATCGCCTATTTCGGCAGCCACTCGGTCTATCACGTGCGTCTGCCGAGTGGAGCCAAGGTGTTGTCCAACTTCGCCAACTCGCAGCGCTGGGCCAGCGATGGCCTGACCTGGGGCGACGCGGTCTGGGTGCACTGGCGTGACAATGACGGCGTGGTGCTGACCGCATGAACGCCACCGGGCTCAAGCGCTGGCTGCCGGGCACCCGTAGTGCGGTGATCGCCGCGCCCTACCTGTGGCTGCTGCTGTTCTTCGCGGTTCCGTTCGCGATCATCCTGATGATCTCCTTCGCCCGCACCCAGGTCGGCTCGCCGCCGTACACCTGGCTGCTGGAGTACGTGGACGGCGCGTTCTCGCTCAAGCTCAACCTGGGCAGCTATGTCGCGCTGGTGAAGGACAGCCAGTACGTGGTGGCCTATCTGAGCTCGATCAAGATCGCGGTGATCGCCACGCTGCTGACGCTGCTGATCGGCTACCCGATGGCCTACGTGATTTCGCGGATGTCACCGGCTGCGCGCAATGTAGCGATGATGCTGGTGGTGCTGCCGTCGTGGACCTCGTTCCTGATCCGCGTGTACGCGTGGATCGGCATCCTCGACCGCAACGGCCTGCTCAACCAGCTGCTGCTGAAGATCGGGCTGATCGATGCGCCGTTGCAGATCCTGTAC
>JAEXNZ010000321.1 GCA_023439425.1 Pseudomonadota bacterium | reverse complement strand
GAGTGGTTGAATTCGTGCGGCAGGAGGTCGCGGCCGAGCCAGGTGCTGTCCCAGTCGGTGAAGTAGCTGGTGTCGCCGCTGTTCTCGCTGGAGCGCTGGTGTTCGAGGCCAATGCCGCCGAGCTGGCTGGTGAGGGCGAGCAGGAAGTCGTAACGGTCGAAATGGCGCGCGCCGTAGAGCTTGTAGATCTGCTGCACCAGCGCGCGGTGCTTCTCGATCTGCTCGGGCTTGGCGTCCAGCGACTTGGCGTTGTCGGCGAACACGTTCAGACGCACGGGGACTTTCGCGCCAGGGTCGAGGTCGAACTGGCGGTAGTGCTGGCCGGCGAACAGCGGCGAGTCGACCAGGTGGTCGTAGCTGATCGGTTTGAACACCACGGTGTCGCCGTCGCGGCGCTCGGTTTCCAGTGCGGTGGCATAGCTCCAGCCCGGCGGCAGGGTGACGGTGGCCTGGGCCTGGATGTTGCGGGTGTTCACGCCAGCCGGGTACAGCGAGTTGGCGTTCCACTGCAGGTTGAGGATATCGGGTGTCATCACCACCCTGCCCTGCGTGCCGCCCTGCGAGGACATGAAGTTGAAGTTGGCGACGACGTCGGTAGCCCCCTGCGGCACGCTTACGGTGAATGCGTAGACGTTGTAGGGGTCACGGGTCCAGGTGAGCGGTTTGCCGTTGGCGGTGACCTGAAGGCCGGCGAGTTTGTCGATGGGGCCGCTGGGGGAATGTGCGCCGGGCAGCCACTGCGGGTACAGCAGGGTGAGCGGGCCGGGTTGGGCCGGAATGGTGGCCTTGACCTTGAAGATGCGGCGGCCGATGTCGCGGGCGTCGACGTCGATGCGCAGGGGGCCGGGGAACGGGATGTCCTGGGGCGGCGGGGTTTGGGCGTGTGCGCCGGCGGTGGTGAACAGCAGGGCGGAGAGGATGGCGGCGCGCAGGAGCATCACAGGCAGTTCCGGTGGGGCGAAACCGTTGATGCTAGACCTGTGGGGAGGTGCGTTACATGGCCGAAGGTCATGCCTTCGTCGCCCGGAGTGTTGTTATCGGCCGTCGACTGTCGTGCGACGCTACCAAAGCAGGATTGCAGCGCGACGGCAATGGCAGCGGTCGTCGTTGCGCCGGTAGCGCCGGCCGTTGGCCGGCCCTCGCCTACCTTCAGCTGATCAATCGCAGCCGCAATTCCTTCGGCAACGCGAACACCATCGATTCGGGCTCACCGTCGAGCTCACCCACGCTGCTGGCACCGAGCTCGCGCAGGCGGGCGAGCACCCCATCCACCAGCACCTGCGGTGCGGAGGCACCGGCAGTCAGACCGATGTGCTGCTTGCCGACCACCCACGCCGGATCGATCTCGTGGGCACCATCAATCAGATAGCTTTCCACACCCTCACGGATGGCCAGCTCACTGAGGCGGTTGGAATTGGAGCTGTTGGGCGAACCGACCACCAGCACCAGGTCGCAGCGCTTGGCGAGGTCGCGCACGGCGTCCTGGCGGTTCTGGGTGGCGTAGCAGATGTCGTCGTTCTTCGGACCCTGCATGGCCGGGAAGCGCTCGCGCAGGGCGTCGATGATGCCGCGCGTGTCATCCACGCTGAGCGTGGTCTGGGTGGTATAGGCGAAGTTTTCCGGCTGGTTGATCTGCAGCGTGGCGACCTGCTCCACGTCCTCAACCAGGTAGATCTGGCCGGTGCCGGCTTCGCGGTTCCACTGGCCCATGGTGCCCTCCACTTCCGGGTGACCGGCGTGGCCGATCAGCACCACGTCGCGGCCGGCTCGGCAGTGACGGGCCACTTCGAAGTGCACCTTGGTCACCAGCGGACAGGTGGCGTCGAACACCTTCAGGCCACGGCGCTCGGCTTCCTGGCGCACGGCCTGGGAAACGCCATGCGCGCTGAAGATGACGGTGTTGTTGTCCGGCACTTCGTCGAGTTCCTCGACGAAGATCGCGCCGCGCTGCTTGAGGTCGTCCACCACGAAGCGGTTGTGCACCACTTCATGGCGCACGTAGATGGGCGCGCCCAGCGTTTCTATCGCGCGCTTGACGATCTCGATCGCACGATCGACACCGGCACAGAATCCACGCGGGTTGGCAAGCAACACATCCATCAGACAGGTCTCCCGGCCAGCGCCGGCTTGATGTTACGGGTTGGCATTATCCGCCTTTTTGGCGGACTTGCCGTCAAACAGGCCGAACACAGCAATACCGATGGCACCGACCACGATGGCGGCGTCGGCAATGTTGAACGCGGGCCAGTAATGGTCACCGATGTACCACTGGATGAAGTCGACCACGTGACCATGCACCTGGCGGTCGATGACGTTGCCGATCGCCCCGCCGATCACCAGGGCGTAAGGAGCGGCGCTACGCCAGTGGCCGCGCGGGGTGCGCGACAGCCAGAACGCCATCAGGCCGCTGATCGCCACCGCCAGCGCGGTGAAGAACCACAGCTGCCAGCCACCGGCGTCGCTCAGGAAACTGAACGCCGCACCGGTGTTGTAGGTGCGGTACCAGTTCCAGAAGCCGTCAATGACGGCCACCGGCTCGAACTCGGGCAGGCTGGACAGCACCCAGGCCTTGGACCACTGGTCCAGGCCGATGATGGCCGCCGACAGCAGCAGCCACACCAGTGCATTGGGACGCACGCGCGAGCCGGTCATCAGAACCACCTGCGGTCTTCGCCGGCACCGTCGATGTTGCTCGCGCAACGACCGCACAGTTCCGGGTGGGCGGCGACCACGCCGATGTCGGCGCGGTAGTGCCAGCAGCGCACGCACTTCTGCTTTTCCGTGGGCTGGGCGCTGACGAACACCTCGTCGGTGGTTGCCGGACGCACGCTCACATCGCCACTGATGAACAGGAAACGCAGCTCGTCGGCCAGCGGGGCCCAACGCGTGGCGGTGTCCTCGTTGGCGGCGATGGTGATCTCCGCTTCCAGCGCGGCACCGATGGCCCCGTTGGCGCGCATCGGTTCCAGCACCTTCGCCACCTGCTCGCGCACGGCCAGCCGCTGGTCGAAGTCGGCGGCGTTCAACGGTGCATCAGCCGGCAGCGGGGCCAGGCCTTCGTACCAGGTGGAGAACAGGACGTTGTCGCCCCGCTTGCCCGGCAGGTAGCCCCACAGCTCGTCGGCGGTGAAGGTCAGGATCGGAGCCACCCAGCGGGTGAACGCTTCGGCGATGTGGTACATCGCGGTCTGCGCCGAACGGCGGCCACGCGAATCCACCGGCATGGTGTACAGGCGGTCCTTGGTGACGTCCAGGTACAGCGAGCCCAGATCGACGCTGCAGAAGTTCAGCAGCAGCTGGACAATCTCGGCCATGTTGTAGGCGGTGTACGACGCCTCGATCTTCTCCTGCACTTCCCAGGCACGGTGCACGATCCAGCGGTCCAGCGCGACCATGTCGGCTGGTGCGACCAGATGCTGGGCCGGGTCGAAGCCGTCCAGGTTGCCGAGCAGGAAGCGCGCGGTGTTGCGCAGGCGGCGGTAGGCATCCGCATTGCGCTTGAGGATTTCCTGCGACAGCGACATTTCATTGCTGTAGTCGGCCGAGGCGATCCACAGGCGCAGGATGTCCGCGCCCAGGGTCTTCATGATTTCCTGCGGCTCGATGCCGTTGCCCAGCGACTTGGACATCTTGCGGCCGTGCTCGTCCACGGTGAAGCCGTGGGTGAGGCACTGCTTGTACGGTGCATGCTTGTCGATGGCCACGCCGGTGAGCAGCGAGGACTGGAACCAGCCGCGGTGCTGGTCCGACCCTTCCAGGTACAGATCAGCCGGCTTGCCGAAGCCACGCGCCAGCAGCACGCCTTCGTGGGTGACGCCGGAGTCGAACCACACGTCGAGAATGTCGGTGACCTTCTCGTACTGCGCGGCTTCATCGCCCAGCAGCTCGGCAGCATCCAGCGAATACCACACGTCGATGCCTTCGGCCTGCACGCGGTCGGCGACCTGGTTCATCAGCGCCACGGTGTTGGGGTGCGGTTCGCCGGTTTCGCGGTGGATGAACAGCGCGATCGGCACGCCCCAGGTGCGTTGGCGCGAGATGGTCCAGTCCGGACGGCCTTCCACCATGCTGGCGATGCGCGCCTTGCCCCAGCTCGGGAACCAGCCGACGGTGTCGATGGCGGCCAGCGCATCGCGACGCAGGTTGGCCTGCTCCATCGAGATGAACCACTGCGGGGTGGCGCGGAACACCAGCGGGGTCTTCTTGTGGCGCCAGCAGTGCGGATAGCTGTGCACGATTTCCACGAACGCCAGCAGCGCGCCGCTGGCACGCAGCACGTCGATGATCGGCTGCTGCGCCTTCCAGATGTGCTGACCGGCCAGCACCAGGTCACCAGCGGGCGGGGTCGACGGCAGGTACACGCCCGCACCATCGACCGGATTGATCTGGCCGGCGTTGTACTTCTCCACCAGGCCGTACTTCAGGCACACCGCATAGTCTTCCTGGCCGTGGCCGGGCGCGGTATGCACCGCACCGGTACCGTCGGCGTCGGAGACGTGGTAGCCGTTGAGCAGCGGGATATCGCGCTCGGGGTAGAACGGATGCGCCAGCAGCAGGTTTTCCAGTGCGGCACCGGTGGCATGACCGTGCACCACCAGGCTGTCCACGCCGTAGCGGGCCAGCGCGCGCTCGGCCAGCGCCGAGGCCAGCACCAGCCAGCGCGGCTGGCCGTTGTGGGCCGGGCCTTCCACCAGCGCGTATTCGATCTCCGCGCCCAGCGAAACGGCCAGCGAGGCCGGCAGGGTCCACGGGGTGGTGGTCCAGATCGGCACCGCCACTTCCACGCCGGCCGGCAGGGTCACGCCGAAGGCGGCGGCCAGCTGCTGCGAATCACGCGCGGCATAGGCCACGTCGATCGCCGGCGAGGTCTTGTCCTGGTATTCGATTTCCGCTTCGGCCAGTGCCGAGCCGCAGTCGAAGCACCAGTACACCGGCTTGGCACCGCGCAGCAGGTGACCGTTGGCGACGACCTTGGCCAGCGCACGGATCTCGTTGGCTTCGAAGTCGAAGCTGAGGGTTTTGTAGGGGTTGTCCCAGTCGCCGATCACGCCCAGGCGCTTGAAGTCGCGACGCTGCAGTTCGATCTGCTCTTCGGCGTACTCGCGGCACTTCTGGCGGAAGGCAACCGCGTCGAGCTTGGTGCCGACCTTGCCCCACTTCTTCTCCACCGCGATTTCAATCGGCAGGCCGTGGCAGTCCCAGCCCGGCACATAGGGCGCATCGAAGCCGGCCAGGTAGCGC
>JAEXNZ010000171.1 GCA_023439425.1 Pseudomonadota bacterium | reverse complement strand
GTTTTTGACGGTCCCGCAAACCCACCCCGGCACGCCCCAGACAGTTGGCCGGTGGCCGTGGAAGAACAAAAAGCAAGTAACCGCCGTTGATCTGGCATTTCCCATGGCCGCCGACCACGTATCGAGGGGCCATCGGATGGGGGGTACGGGACCGTTGAAAACTTGGTTGTTTTCGACGAGCCCCCATGGATGGGTTAACGGCGTGTCCCGTACCCCCCATCCGATGGACCAAAGCACGTAGATCAGCAGCCGAGGGCGTTTCGCGCGAATCCAACAGCAGCCGGGCAAGCCCGGCTCTACGTACCCCCCCGACAGACATCACAGAAAAAACGTGATGCGGGACACTAAAGTCCGCGCGTGAAGACGCCGCTAATCGGAGAGATGGTGAAGGAACACTGTCATGTTCCGCGCCCCACCTGCGTCCAGCCCCTCGCCCAGCGCCCCCACAGCTGCGCGCCCCGCCTTGTCCGGAGTTCACAGTATGAAGTGGTTCTACGATCTGCCCATCGCCCGCAAACTCGCGGTCGGGTTTGCCCTCACTACCCTGATGACCGTTGCGCTGGGTGTGTTCGCCCTGGTGCGCCTCAATGGGGCCAACGCCCAGTTGGGTGCCATGGCCAGCAATGACATTCCCTCGGTGGAACACCTCGGCGAAGTGCGCTCCCTGCTGGGCGAGTTCCGTACGTACGAGCTGGCGCAGCTGAGCATGCTCGACCAGCCCGACAAGGTGGCCGACTACAACAAGCGCATGGATACCACCGCCAAGGCCGCGCGCGATGAGCTGGCCGCCTACGCCGCGCTGCCGGCCGGTGAAGAAGAGAAGAAGTTGTACGCTCCCGTCGCCGCCGACCTCGACGCCTACTTTGCCGCCAACACCGACATGCGCGCCGCCATTGCCGCCGGTGACGGCATGCTGGCCCAGCAGATTTCCGATGATCGCTCGCGTCCGGCCCGTCGCAAGATGTTCGACGACCTCAAGACCCTCGGTGCCTTCAGCAGCAAGCTGATGCAGTCGCGCATCGATGAAGCCAACGCCACCCATCACAGCAGCGTCGTCGCCATCATCACCACCGTCGTGCTGCTGGCGCTGCTCGCCATTGGTGCCGGCGTGGTCATCGCCCGCGCCATCACCCGCCCGCTGGGCCAGGCCGTGCACGCCATCAAGTCGGTCGCGCGCGGTGACCTCAGCGTCAACACGCGTGCCACCAGCAACGACGAAGTCGGCCAGATGCTGGTCGCCACCGGCGAGATGACCGCCATGCTGCGTCGCTATTCCGACGAAACCCGCAAGATGGCCGAGATGCATGCCGGCCCGGACATCTCCCACCACATGCCGATCGATTTCCCCGGCGTGTACGGCGAACTGGCCGTGGGCACCAACACCGTCATCTTCGAGCACCTGGACGCGATCAAGGACGCCATCGCCGTGCTCAACGAGTACGCCGCCGGCGACCTCTCGCGGGACGCCCGCCGCCTGCCTGGCACCCGTGCGATCCTGCACGAGTCCATGGACGCGGCCAAGGCCAGCCTGCTGGCCATCAACACCCAGATCCAGTCGCTGGCCCGCGCCGCCGCTGCCGGCGACTTCAGCCAGCGTGGCGACGCCTTGCGCTTCGAACACGACTTCCGGGTCATGATCGAAAACCTCAACACCATGATGGAAGTGGCTGACGGCAACCTCAACCAGCTCTCGCACCTGCTGCAGTCCATCGCCAGTGGCGACCTCACCGCGCGCATGCACGGCGAGTTCCACGGCGTGTTCGCCGCCATGCGCGACGACGCCAACACCACCGTCGCCCAGTTGACCCAGATCGTCGGCCGCATCCAGCAGGCCTCGAGCAGCATCAGCACCGCCGCCGGTGAGATCGCGTCGGGCAACAACGACCTGTCGCGCCGTACCGAGCAGCAGGCGGCCAACCTGGAAGAAACCGCCGCCTCGATGGAGGAACTCACCTCCACCGTGCGCCAGAACGCCGAGCACGCACGCCAGGCCAACCAGCTCGCCATCGGCGCGCACAGCGTCGCCAGCCAGGGCGGCGAAGTGGTCGGCCAGGTGGTCACCACCATGAGCGCGATTGAAACCTCGTCGAAGAAGATCGCCGAAATCATCTCGGTCATCGACGGCATCGCCTTCCAGACCAACATCCTGGCACTGAACGCCGCCGTGGAAGCGGCCCGTGCCGGCGAACAGGGCCGCGGCTTCGCCGTGGTCGCCTCCGAAGTGCGAACGCTGGCCCAGCGTTCGGCCAGCGCCGCCAAGGAGATCAAGAGCCTGATCGACGAATCGGTCGACAAGGTTGCCGAGGGGTCCGCGCTGGTCAACCAGGCCGGCAGCACCATGGATGAAATCGTCGCCTCGGTGCAGCGCGTCACCGACATCATGGCGGAGATCTCCGCCGCGTCGCAGGAACAGTCGGCCGGCATCGAGCAGGTCAACCAGACCGTCGTGCAGATGGACGAAACCACGCAGCAGAACGCGGCGCTGGTGGAAGAAGCCACCGCGGCTGCCCGCGCCATGGAAGAACAGGCCGGTCACCTCACCGACGCTGTCGCCCTGTTCAAGCTGGAGGGCCAGGCATCGCGACCGGCCCCCGCGCTTGCCGCCGCGCCGGCACCGGTGCGCCCCTCGGCCCCGGTTCGCGGACGCGCGCCGGCTCCCGCGAAGCGCGCGCCCGTACGTGAGGCGGCACTGGCCAGCGAAGGCGACTGGCAGGAGTTCTGATCGGCAGCGATGCCGCGTCGGCAATCCCCCACACCCCGCTTCGGCGGGGTGTTTTGTTTCTCCCATTCAAAACGCGCAGTGCGTCACACAATTGAAAGAAACTCGACCGAATTCGGCAAAACGCGCGCTGAACAGGATCAAGTCCGTACGCCTGCGGGCCGTTAAGAAGGGACCGTTGTGGCCTGGGAGGGCGGCACATGGCAGCACCCTCATCGTCGCCAGGCGCACCGCGCCCGGTCTCTACCGCCCGCGCCGTGGCCGGCCTCACCGCGCTGGCGCTGTGGATCGGCTGGGTGATTCCGCTGCTCTACCAGGCACCCTCGTCCCGCGTCACCGCTATCGGAATCACACAAGCCGTCTGCTCGCCCGCCGCCCCCAGCAGGTAAGCGACCCACCCGTTGCTCATGCCCGAAGGAGTCGACCGCATGTCCGCACCCCGCCCTGTTCCCCATTCGCTGGTAGGCCACGAGAACGTGCCCTATCTCCAGGCCCTCGCCGCCGAGGCGGATCGCCTGTTCCTGGCAGTCACCGCGCTGCTCACCACAATCTCGCTGGTGCTGGCCTGGCGCAATGGCGTGTGGACGCCGGCATTGGCGATCAGCCTGCCCAGCCTGGCGCTGGTCGCGCTGCAGACCCGCTGGCTGCCCGGCACCCGGCTGTCGCGCTGCACCGTGGCACTGGTGTGGATGGTGCTGGCCGCCACCCTGATCCACCAGACCCACGGCATGTTGGAAACCCATTTCGGCGTGATCGTGCTGATCGCGCTGCTGCTGTATTACCGCGACTGGCTGCCGATCGTGGTCGCCGCCGCCGCGATTGCCGTGCATCACGTGCTGTTCTTCGTGCTGCAGAGCCGTGGCCTGGACCTGCCGGTATTTGCCGCCGGCAGCGGCTTCGGGGTGGTGCTGCTGCACGCCGCCTACGTGGTGGTGGAAACCGCCCTGCTCTGCGCCATGGCCGTGCAGATGCGTCGTCAGCTGTTGCTGCTCGGCCATGACCCGCGCGAACTGGCGCGGCTGGCCCGAGGCGTCGCCAATGACCAGCCCCTGCCGGCCGACCTGCACGAAGCGCAGTTCCCGGCCGACTCGCTGGCCCGCGCCATGGTCCACAGCAGCCACCAGCTGCTGACCCGGCGCGAGCAGGAACAGGCCGGCCTGGACGAGATGCTGCGCATTCGTGCAGCACTGGACGATGTCACCACCAACGTGATGATCGCCGATGCCCAGCGCAACATCGTCTACGTCAACCGGCCGCTGCAGCGCATGCTGGCCGCCGCCGAGTCCGACCTGCGCCGCGACCTGCCGCAGTTCAGTGCCGCCGACCTGGTTGGCCGCAACATCGACATCTTCCATCGCCACCCCGAACACCAGGCTCGGCTGCTGGAAACGCTGAAGAGCACCCACCGCGCACAGATCCGCGTTGGCGGCCGGGTCATGCAGCTGATCGTCAATCCCATCATCGATGATGCCGGCGGCCGCCAGGGCTTCGTGGTGGAATGGGCCGACCGCACCGTGGAGGTGCAGGTGGAAGAAGAGCTGGGCCGCATCGTCGACGCTGCCGCGGCGGGCGACTTCAGCGGCCGCGTGGTCACCGAGGGCAAGCAGGGCTTCTTCCTGCAGCTGGCGCAGCGCCTCAATGCGCTGCTGGACGCCAACGCCGGCAGCATCGAGCAGGTCTCGCTGTTGCTGGCCGCACTGTCGCGCGGCGACCTCACCGCGCAGATGCACGGTGATTTCCACGGCGTGTTCGCTCGCATACAGGACGACGCCAACGCCACCATTGCCCAGCTCACCGACATCGTCGGCCGCATCCAGAACGCATCCAACAACCTCAACCAGGCCGCCGGCGACATGGCGCACGGCAACGCCCACCTGGCCAGCCGCACCGAGCAGCAGGCGGCCAGCCTTGAAGAAACCGCGGCCACCATGGAAGAACTCACCGCCACGGTGCGCCAGAACGCCGAGCACGCACGCCAGGCCAACCGCCTGGCCAGCGAAGCGGCCGATGTCGCCGCCCAGGGCGGTACGGTGGTCGGTGAGGTGGTCGACACCATGAGCGCGATCGAAGCCGCTTCGCGCCGGATCGGCGACATCATCACGGTGATTGACGGCATTGCCTTCCAGAC
>JAEXNZ010000303.1 GCA_023439425.1 Pseudomonadota bacterium | reverse complement strand
GCATCGGAGCCGTACACCGCCGAAGCGCCGTCCTTCAGCACTTCAATGCGTTCCACCGCGACCATCGGCAGCGCGTTGAGGTTGACGAAGGTGTCCGACAGGCCGCCGGCCGGGAAGCCGTAGTTGGCCAGGCGGCGGCCGTTGAGCAGCACCAGCGTGTTCTTCTGCGACAGACCACGCAGGCCGATGCCGGCCGAACCGGATGCCCACCCATTGTTGGTGGTTTCGTTGTTGGCGTTGCCGGTATTGGCCGAGATCGAGCGCAGCAGGTCGGCGACGGTGGCCTTGCCGGTCGCTTCAATCTCCTGGCGACCGATCACCTGCACCGGATTGGCCGATTCGGTGTCGGTGCGCTTGATGTTGGAGCCGGTCACGCGGACCGCGTCGAGGGTCTTGCTGGCACCGCTGGCAGCGGCATCCGGGCTGGCGTCGGCAAACGCGGACAAAGGCGTAGCCAGAGCGGCCGACAATGCGGCCACGAGAAGGGTGTGCTTGGGCATGTACGTCAGTGGGGTGGTGAACGACAGTTCCGCAGTAATCCATGCCTGGCCGTTAACGGGCCAATAACATCGCTTCATGCGGATATAACGAAATGTATCATCGCTTCATCCGGATGGATATGTTCTTGTGAAACCAATGGCGGGCATGCGGGCGCTCTGCGGTCATGCGGCCCCGCTACAATGCGCGCATGGAAATCTTCAAAGTCTTTACCCTCGAGGCCGCCCACCGCCTCCCCAACGTGCCACCGGGCCACAAGTGCGCGCGCCTGCACGGCCATTCGTTCCGGGTGGAACTCAAGGTGGAAGGCGAGCCGGGCGAACACACCGGCTGGATCATGGACTTCGGCGACGTGAAGGCGGCTTTCAAGCCGATCTACGATCGCCTGGATCACCACTACCTCAATGACATCCCCGGCCTGGAGAACCCGACCAGCGAAGTGCTGGCGCGGTGGATCTGGAACGAGCTCAAGCCGAGCCTGCCGGAATTGAGCGAAGTGACCGTGCATGAGACCTGCACGTCCGGGTGCCGGTACCGCGGGTGAGGCAAGAGCAGCCGGGCAAGCCCGGCTCTACGGCGCAGATTTGCGGTAGCGCCGGCCGTTGGCCGGCCCAGGCAGGGTCCGCATCGTTCACAACTGACGAAGCAACCAGTTGATTTGTCTACATTTTCCCTGAATCCGTACCGGATCCGGAAAATTATGTTGCATCGCGTCAAAATCGGCGTATGCTGCAATGCATCAAGTTGACGAGCCGTCCTCCCATGGCGTCCGCGTTCACCGATTCCTTCAGCGACTACACCCGCCAGCTGGCCGCCACTGCCACGCGTGCCAACCGGCTCGCACTGGAGAACGCCGAAAGCATGTTCGGCGTGCAGTTGAAGACGCTGGAGAGGAACATCACCGCCACCAGCGGGTTCTTCGGTGAAATCGTGCAGTCATCCGAGCCCGGCAAGCTGCTGCCGAAGGGCGCGCAGCTGGCCAAGGACAATCTGGAGCGCTGGACCACCGCGCACCAGGAAGTCGTTGGACTGGGACTGAAAGCTACTGAAGCGCTGAGCGAACTGGCGCGGCAACCCTTCGCCGCCAAACGCTGAGCCGACAACCGAACGGATATCGCGTGGGTCCCTCCCCCCACGTGATCCCAGACCCGACAGAACCCTCCCTCTGTCGGGTCTTTTTTTTGGTTTACGGCTCCGCCAACGGCCGCACCACCTGCACCAAGGTCATCAACGTCTTCCCGGGCTCTTCCCACGGCACCATGTGCGCGGAATGCTCGAACCACACCGCCTGCTTGAACGGCGCGTCCACCGCCTTCAACCAACGGTCGGTCGGCGCGGTCGGCGTGGTGTAGTCATGGCGACCCATGAACATCACCACCGGAATCGGGAACTGCTTCACCGGATTGAAATCCACCTTCAACATCTGCGGCAGCAACGGGTCCAGTGACAGCACGCTGCCCTTGTCCACATTGCACCGATCCGCGTCGCTGTACTCGGCCGACAGGCGCGCCGCACCGAAGTAGTACTTCGAATCGTCCCGGTACGCCGTCAATCCACCGTAGAACTGCGGCCAGGTGCGGGCGACGATGATCCGCTCGCGGGTGATCGGCGTGTTGCCCGGGTACGGCGCAATCGCCTCCAGCGCGGCCACGGCTTTGGCGTTGCCATGCGCCTTCGCCTGCGCCAGCCCATAGTCGAAGCTGATCTTCTCGTTTTCCACCTGGTTGATGATCTGGCCGATGCCCACGTAGGCATGGAACAGATCCGGACGCTTCAGCGCGGCCTTGAAGGCGACGATGGTGCCCCAGCTGTGCCCCATCAGGATCACCTTGGGCTGGCCCAGATGGGTGCGAAGGTGTTCGGCCACTTCGATGGCGTCGTCCACGTAGCGGTCGATGGTCAGGGTCGGTTTGATCTGTTCCGGCGTGGCTTCGGCGTAGGTCTTGCCCGCCCCGCGCTGGTCCCAGTCGACCACCGTGAAGTACTCCTCCCACGGCCGCTGGAACTGCCACATGCTGGGCGTGGACGGGCTGGCGGGACCACCGTGCACGAACAGGATCACCGGGTTGGCGCGGTCGTGGCCACGGATGGTCAGCCACTGCTTGAGGCCGCCAATCGGCGTGGCGTAATGCTCCTGGATCCCGTTGGGGGTGGTGATGCGCTGCAGGTCGCGGACCACGGCGCGGGCGGGTTCCAGGGCCGCGGTGTCGGGGCAGGTGTCGGCAGCAGCGGACGACGTGGCAAACAAAGCAATCAGGCAGATGATCGAACGCATGTGGCCTCCGGTTTGGCCCGATCATGCCATGACCGGTAGTGC
>JAEXNZ010000270.1 GCA_023439425.1 Pseudomonadota bacterium | reverse complement strand
CGGGCCAGCGCCGGGCGGCGATTCCGCATCAACCGTTGTTCACGCGGATTCGGGCATCTTGGGTGGTGAATTTCCTGTTGCCGGCATCGGCCGGCTCAATCAGACTGTATCCATGACTCGACTCCTGCTTGCCGTTCTGCTCACCCTGACCCTGGCCGGGTGCGGTTTCCATCTGCGCAACAAGCTGATGCTGCCCGCCGACACCGCTGCAGTGCGGGTGGTCTCCACCGCGCCGTACAGCGAACTGGCCAAGCTGCTGCGCCGCGGTCTGCTGGCGTCGGGTGCGGAACTGGCCGATGAGGACAGCAAGGGGCCGGCGGCACAGCTGCAGGTGCTGTCCGAGCGCTGGGGCGACCTGCCCATTGCCATCGACGCCCAGGGCCGTGCCCAGGAATACAGCCTGCGCTATGCGGTGATCTTCGTGTTCCGCCGCGAAGATGGCAGCGATCTGGTGCCGCAGCAAGTGATCGAACTGTCGCGGGACTACGTGTCGCCGCCGACCGACGCCACCGGTACCACCACCGAACGCGAGATCCTGGCCGACGAACTGCGCCGTGAAATGTCCGCCTCGATCATGCGTCGCATCGACAGCGTGGTGCGCAAGGAACTGGAGCGCGGTCGCGCCCCCAGCCCGACCGCACCGGCGGCGGTGCCGACGGCACCGGCCAGTCCGGTCATTCCGCCGCAGGGCTCCTGAGCCGGCACCGGCTCTGCTCCGCATGGAACTGCGCCCGGAACAACTTGCCAGCCAGCCGGCCAGCCAGCCGCTGGCCCCGGTGTATCTGATTGCAGGACCGGAAACCCTGCGCGGGCTGGAAGCGGCCGATGCGATCCGCGCCCGGGCCCGCGCCGACGGGGTCAACGAACGCGAAGTGTTCGATGCCGACGGCCGTGACTTCGACTGGAACCAGCTCGACGGCACGTTCAACGCGCCCAGCCTGTTCAGCGCCCGCCGACTGGTGGAAGTGCGCCTGCCCAGCGGCAAGCCGGGCAAGGAAGGCAGCGAGGTGATCAGCCAGTTCTGCGCCAACCCCGCGCCGGACGTGATTCTGCTGATCACCTGCAACGAATGGAGCAAGGCCCACCAGACCAAGTGGACCGAAGCGGTCAGCCGCGTCGGGGTGCTGTCGGTGGCCTGGGCGATCAAGCCGCATGAGTTGCCCGAATGGATCGAGCGCCGCCTGCGCCAGAAAGGCCTGCGTGCCGATCCGGCCGCAGTGCAGCGCCTGGCCGAGCGGGTCGAAGGCAATCTGCTGGCCGCCGCCCAGGAGATCGACAAGCTGGCGCTGCTGGCCGAAGGCCAGAGCCTGGACGTGAACACGATGGAGTCACTGGTCGCCGACGCGGCCCGCTACGACGTGTTCCGCCTCCTGGAAGCGACCTTCTCCGGCCAGCCGGCGGCGGTGCTGCGCATGCTCGCCGGCCTGCGTGGCGAAGGCGAGGCCGTGGCCGCGCTGATGCCGATGGTGATCCGTGAAATGTTGTCCACCGCCGGGCTCGCCCGCGTGCAGGCACGGGGCGGCAACCTCGCTGCGGAAATGAAAAGCCGTGGCATCTGGGAGGCCCGCCAGGCCCCGTTCAAGCGCGCGCTGCAGCGTCATCCCGAACCCAAACGCTGGGAGCGGTTCGTGGCCGAAGCCGGGCTGGTGGACCGCATGGCCAAGGGCCGTGCCGACGGCGCCCCATGGCTGGGCCTGGAGCGACTGCTGGTGGCCGTGGCCGAGGCCCGTGCGGTGCGCCTTCTGGCTCGCGCCTGATGCCGCTGCGCATCCTCTACGGCGGTACCTTCGACCCGGTGCACCTGGGCCATCTGGCCATCGCGCGCGCCGCGCGCGATCAGCTGCAGGTCGCTGTGCGGCTGCTGCCGGCGGCCGACCCACCGCACCGCGCCCCGCCGGGGGGCAACGCCGAACAACGCGCCCGCATGCTGGAACTGGCCATCGGTGATGAGCCGGGGCTGTTGGTGGACCGCCGCGAGATCGACCGCGCGCAACAGCACCCGGGGGTGCCGTCGTACACCGTGGACACCCTGCGTGAGCTGCGTGCCGAACTGGGCCCGCTGCAGCCAATCGCGTGGCTGGTCGGCGCGGACAGCCTGCGCAGCCTGAACCAGTGGCATGAATGGAGGGACCTGTTCAAGCTTTGCCATTTCATCGTGGCCGAACGCATGGGCAGCCCGATGCAGGCGGGGCTGGCTCCGGACCTCGGAGTGATGCTGCACGGGCGTGAGGTCACTGACGAGCGTCCGCTGCTTTCCGCGCCGGGCGGCCGCATCCTGCGTCTGCGTGCCCCGCTGCGTGGGGAATCCGCCACCGCCGTGCGTCAACAGATCGCCCAGAACGGCCCATGGCGCAACCTGGTGCCTGAACCCGTTGCCGACTACATCGCCGACCACCGGCTGTACGGTGCCAGTGGGGCGTGAATACGTTCAGGCCCAAGGCCCCGTATAATCGCGCCAACACTTTTTGAGTTTCCTGCTTTGAGCGACCAGACCCAGCCTCAGACCATCAAGGTCGAACTGCCCCATCCCGCGCCGTCCACCCAGCAGCTGCTGGAATGCGTACGCGCGGCGACCGAAGAGCTGAAGGCCAAGGATGTCGTTGAAATCAACGTCATCGGCAAGTCCAGCGTCGCCGATTACATGGTGATTGCCTCGGGCACCTCCAGCCGCCACGTCAAGTCGATTGCCGACGAAGTGGTCAAGTTCGCCAAGCAGGCCGGCAACATGCCGCTGGGCGTGGAAGGCGAGCGTGAGGCCGAGTGGGTGCTGGTCGACCTGGGCGATGTCATCGTCCACGTGATGCTGCCGCGCGTGCGCGAGTTCTACGCGCTGGAGCGTCTGTGGACGGTCGGCGACCAGCCGCCGAGCCTGCTCGACGAAGACGGCAACGACGACGAGCAGGACAGCTACACCGCACGCTAAGGGGCATCGTTCGACGGTAGTGCCGGCCGCTGGCCGGCAACCCACACACACCATGAA
>JAEXNZ010000075.1 GCA_023439425.1 Pseudomonadota bacterium | reverse complement strand
TGGGCCCGGGCGGGGGTGGTGCCCCCCACCCACCACGACTCGGTGGCCTGCAGAGCCGGGGGCAGTTCCACCCAGCCCAGCAGGCCGGCGAGGCCGACCCCGAACACGGTCAGGTAGACCCGGATGCCGGCCAGCCAGGCCAGCAGGATGCCGATCACAAACAGGTGGGCCTCGGACATGGCACGCGCTCCGGCATGAAAATGTGCACAGGCCCACACTATCGGGGATGACGACGATGAACGCCATCACCGCGCGGCCTCTTCGGGGCGAAAAAAGCGTCAGGGGTGGCATACACTAGGAAGTCGCTCGATCCGACAGGGGCCGTGGCGGTACTGCCCAGCCGCAGTGCCGCGCTCATCGTCATGAACACTCCGACACCTTCCCGCATCCAGATCCGCCGCCCGGGCTCCGCGCCGGCACCGGACCGTCGCCGGCTGCTCCTCGTGGCCGGCATCTGGCTGCTCACCCTGGTGCTGGCCGGCCTGGTGGGCCGCTGGCTCGCGGGCCCAGGCGGCGATGCCGGCCGTCAGCTGGATGCCGCCGAAGCGCGCGCCGACACCCTGCAGAAGCAGGTGGTCGAGCTGCAGCAGCGCCAGGCCACCCTGCAGGCCTCCGACCGCATCAGTCGCGCCGCCAACAGCGAGGTACAGACCTCGCTCAGCGAACGTGAAGAAGAAATCGCCGGCCTGCGTGCCGATGTCGCCTTCTATGAACGCCTGGTCGGGGCCACCAGCCAGCGCAAGGGGCTGAACACCCATTCGATCGAGTTCTCGCCGGAAGCGGCCGGTACCTGGCAGTACGCCGTGGTGCTGACCCAGAACCTGAACCGTGGTGCGATCAGCCAGGGGCAGATGCGGTTCACGGTGGAAGGCGTGAAAGACGGCAAGTTGACCTCGGTCAGCTGGGACGAGCTGCACCAGCGCACCAAGGTGCCGGGCCAGGAGTATTCCTTCCGGTACTTCCAGCAGCTCACCGGCAGCGTCATGCTGCCGAAGGACTTCACCCCGCAACGTGTGCGGGTCACGCTGGGATCCGGTGCAGGGGGCACCACCCAGGTCTTCGACTGGAAACAGGCCGGCGCGCCTGTGGCAGCAACGGCAAATGAAGGGGAGTAAACCCATGTTCGGCAGCAACAAGTCCAACCGCGACGGTCATCTGGTCGTGGACGCGCTGATTGGCGCACAGGTGGTCATCCGCGGGGACGTGGAATTCAGTGGGGGCCTGTATGTGGAAGGCACCATTCTGGGCAAGGTGATCGCCAGTGAAGGCGCTTCGACCGCCACCCTCACGCTGGCCGAGCAGGGCAGCATCGAAGGCGAGATCCGCGCGCAGGTGGTGGTGCTCAGCGGCCGCCTGGAAGGCGACGTGCACGCCAGCGAGCGCGTGGAACTGACCCCCAGCGCCCGCGTGAACGGCAACATCCACTACCAGGTGGTGGAAATGAACGCCGGCGCACAGCTCACCGGTCGTCTCATTCATGGGGCACCGCAGATGGCCCTGCCGCCGCCGGAAGCCGGCGAGGGCAAGGACAAGGACGGCAAGGACAAGGACGGCGCGGCCCGCAAGAAGCTGGCCGAGGCCATGGCCTGAACACAGTGATCGGCGAAACGGCTTGAATCGGGGGCCCTGCGCCCCCATCCTGCACGCATGAGCACGCTTGTTTCCCTGCCCGGTGCCCCCGCCGCCGCGCCGAACTACCAGTCGCTGGACCGTCCGCTGCACTTCACCGAAGCCGCCGCGGCCAAGGTGCATGAACTGATCGAGGGCGAAGGCAATCCTTCGCTCGCGCTGCGCGTGTACATTGAAGGCGGTGGTTGTTCCGGTTTCCAGTACGGCTTCGAGTTCGACGAGAACCGCGCCGAGGATGACCTGGCCGTGGTGACCAACAACGTCACCCTGCTGGTCGACCCGCTCAGCCTGCAGTACCTGATGGGCGCGGAAGTGGACTACACCGAAAGCCTCACCGGCGCACAGTTCGTGATCCGCAACCCGAACGCGAAGACCACCTGCGGGTGCGGCAGCAGCTTCAGCATGTAAGCTTGGGGGATGTCCAGAACATCCCTGCCGCTGTCCGGTTTTTCCTTCACCACTGAACCCCTCGAACGCGCTGACACGCTGCGCGCCGATGCCGATGCACTGCTGCGGTTGTGGCCGCAGGCACAGGTGCTGGTGCTCGACGTGGATGGTCGTGCGCTTGCTGATGACCTCGGCCAACCGCTCGCGCTGACCGGCGAGCAACTGGGAGGTGGACCCGGAACGGCGATCTTCCTGGGGCTGCGCGGTGAGCAGGCGTGGTTCTCGGTGGATGCGGCCGGTGTCGACGTCAGTGCACCGCAGCGCGTTGACCTGCGTGAAGCTGCCGTCTCCTGGACGGCCGCGGACGCCACTGCCTTCTGCTACGCCCGTGGCATGTCCTATTGGCAATCACGCACCCGCTTCTGCGGCGTGTGTGGCGGCACCGTCGCGTTCAGTAGCCGCGGCGTCGTTGGCCGCTGCGGCCCATGCAACACCGCGCAATACCCGCGCGAGGACC
>JAEXNZ010000030.1 GCA_023439425.1 Pseudomonadota bacterium | reverse complement strand
ACATCGGCTGCGCGATCGGCGCGGTGCAGTCGCTGCCGAGCGGCGTCTACATCGCCATGAACGGGCGTATCTGGGACCCGCAGCACGTACGCAAGAACGTGGCCGCCAACCGGTTTGAATCGGCCTGAAAGGAGTGCCGACCAACGGTCGGCACCTACCTCATCGGTAGCGCCCTGCCGTTGGCAGGGTGACCGAATCAAACATCAGTACTGCGCGGTCAGGGTCACACCCGAGAAGGTGCTGTACGCCTTCACGCGGACGTGCCAGGTGCCCGCTGCCGGCGCATTGATCGTGCAGGTTTCATTGTTGCCGCTCAGGTACGGACGGCAGTTGTAGACGGTGTCGGTCGGGGCGCTGCCCGAACGCACGTACAGGTCGGCATCGCCGCTGCCGCCGGCAATGGTCACCTTCAGCTGCGAACGCCCGCTGGGTACCGCTACGGTGTAGGCCAGTGAGGTACCGCTGGTGCCGGACAGGCTGGTGACCGGCACGCCATTCTGCAGTTCGCCGGTACCCGGGTTCGGGTTGCCGCCGCCCTGTGCGGCCACGACCGCCGCGTCCGCATTGGCAATACCTGCACCGCAGCCGCCCGAGCAGGCACCCGGCAACGGCCGCGCGGTGCTCTTGAGGATGCTTTCGACCTGCGCCGGGGTCAGCGCGGTGGTCGCCGCTGCCTGCATCAATGCGACCACGCCAGCCACGTGTGGGGCCGCCATCGAGGTGCCGTTGTACGAGGCATACGACGCACTGCCCGGCACGGTGGTACCGGTGTTGAGCGTGGACAGGATGCTCGCACCCGGTGCGGAGATGTCGATGCGGGTGCCGTAGTTGGAGAAGCTGGCACGCGCGCCGGCCGAGGTGGTGGCCGCGACCGCGATCACGTTCGGGCAGTTCGCCGGCACCGCTGAAGACACGTTGGTGTTGCTGTTGCCCGCGGCCACGACCACAGTGGTACCGCGCGAAACGGCCCCGTTGATGGCGTTCTGGTAGGTGGTGGAGCAGCTGCCGCTGCCGCCGAGCGACATGTTGATCACTTCGGCCGGGTTGGCATTGGCGGGCACGCCGCTGACCGTGCCGCCCGATGCCCACACGATGGCGTCAGCGATGTCGGAGGTGTAGCCGCCGCACTTGCCGAGCACGCGCACCGGCACGATCTTGGCGTTGTAGGCGGTGCCGGCCACGCCGACCGCGTTGTTGGTCACGGCCGCAATCGTGCCGGCCACATGGGTGCCGTGCCAGCTGGAGTTCGAGGCCGGGTAGCCCACGCCACACTCGTTGGCGGCGTACCAGTCGCCTTCGTCATTCGGGTTGTTGTCGCGACCACCGCCATCGCGCGCCATCGCGGCGTCGCTGATGAAGTCATAGCCGGGCAGGATGTTGGCGTTCAGATCCGGGTGGTTGGTGATGCCGGTGTCGATCACCGCGACGACCACGCCGGTGCCGGTGGACTTGTCCCAGGCCGGTCGCACGTTGATCGACGAGGCGCTGGTGCCGAACCCCCACTGCTCGGACAGGCGCGGGTCGTTCGGGGTCAGGGTGTGCCGCATCAGCTGATCCACCTCGACGTATTCCACGTTCGGGTCAGCGGCCAGGCGGCGCATCAGCAGTTCGGATTCAGCGGCGTCGAGCGGACGATCCGCCTTCACCACGGTCGGGCCGATGGCGAGGGTGCGCAGCTTCTGCAGGCCCAGCGCGCGCCCTTGGGCGGCGGGCACAGCCGAGGCGGCGGCCTTGAGCGAACTGGCCAGGGCAGTGGGATTGGCCACATCGGTGGCACCGTCCCGGTATTTGACGATGAAACGCTGGTGGGTGGGTGCGGAGGACAGACCGCTCAGCTGCACATCACCGGCGAAGGCCGGCGCGGCCAGCAGCAGGGTCGACAGGACCGAACCACCCAATACCACCAATGCGCGCTGACGCACACGTTGCTGCGAATCATGAGACATCGGATTTCCCTTTGAACTGAAATGCCGTCAATGCGGCGGAAGTCGGTGCAATCCGTTCGCTGTGAAGCGGTGGCGCGGATCGAACCGTTGGAAGCGGACCGGCTCCCCTGAAAAACCGACCGACCCCGGACGCTAGTGCGTTTGCCTGACTCCGAACAACGCTTCAGCGCGATTTCAGTCTTGTGAAATTTCCGAATTGAGACATCCGGGGTCAAAGGTTTGTGAATGTGAAGGAACTTCCGTACCGGATTCGAGTCTTCGGTAGGGCAAATCGTGTCCTGCGTCACTGTCTTGCGCGCCAGAGGTGGGACATTGCTTGCGCGTCAAAGAGTTAGGGTTGTTTGGATCGATGTATTCGGTGTTCGGGTCTCCGCGAAGAGCGGCGTCTCCATTCATCCGTGCGGGGCAGGCCAACAGGCAACCCCGTTCCGGGGTATCACGAACCTTCGGTTCGAGATACCCGCGCATCTCACCTAATCCCCCCGCCTTCGGCGCGCCCCCTTCAACATGAAGGGGGCTTTTCTCCATCTCGGGCAATGCATGACGGATCGGAGAGCAACGGCCCTTGTTGATTCAGGGCCATGCGTTACCGGACGTTGGATTTTTCACGGCCGTCGTCTGTCGACCGACGCTACCGGGCCCA
>JAEXNZ010000574.1 GCA_023439425.1 Pseudomonadota bacterium | reverse complement strand
CGCAGCCACGCAGGGCGTGGCTCTACATTTCCCCCGCATCATTGCAATGCACCCGCCAGGCCAGTGGCCGGCGGGTTGGAGAGTATCCATGAAGACGCATCCCGTGCTGCCCCGCGCAGCGCTGTCGGTGGCGCTTGGCCTGCTGTTGGCCAGCGGCCACGCCGCCGCCCAATCCTCGTCGCCGGCTCCGCTCAGCCAGGCCGAGCTGACCGCACTGGTGCAGCAGCAGGCACAGCAGATCCAGCAGCTTCAATCGCGGCTTGATGCACTGGAAGGCACCGGCACCACCACCTCAACACCTGTAGTTGCCCCGGCTCCGGAACTCGAAACCCGCGTGGCCAAGCTGGAAACCCAGCAGTCGAAGGCACCCAAGTTGTCCTTCAGCAAAGGCGCACCGGAATTCACCAGCGCCGATGGCAATGTCACTTTCCGCCCACGTGGCCGCCTGTTCGTGGACGGTTCCAGCACCGACGGCTCGTCCAGCAACGACCGCAACTTCAACGGTACCGAGATCCGCTCGGTCCGTCTGGGCGCGGAAGGCCGCTACGGCATTCTGGGCTGGGCGGTGGAGGGGGACTTCGCCGACAACGAGGTGGCATGGAAGTCGGTGTACGCCACCGTGGATCACAAGCTGTTCGGTCTGCCGGCCGACCTGACTGTGGGTAACCGTTTGAATGATCGCGGCATCGACGGTTCCAGCAGCACCTCCAACACGCCGTTCCCGGATCGCAACGTGGTTGGCACGCTGATGCTGCCGCAGCGCGGCCTGTTCGGCGTTGGTCTCACCGAGCGCGTGTACGGCAAGAACTGGCACGCCAGCCTGTCCGTGGCGGGCAACGATCTGAACAACGTCGGCGACAACAACGACAGCCAGACCTGGGCCACGCGTGTGCACTGGAATCCGCTGGTCAGCAAGGCCGCCACGCTGCATCTGGGGGCGTGGGCGTTCCATGAGGAAATCGCCGCCGGCTCCACCGGCGTGCTGCGTAGCTCGGCAATCGCCGGCCACTTCAACGATCTGGTCAAGATCACCCCGGGGACGTTGGCTGGCACCGACCGCAGCACCGCCTACGGCGTGGAAGCTGCCGGCTACTTCGGTCAAGGTTGGGCCACGGGCGAGTGGGGCACGCGCAACCTGCGGGGGGCCGACGCGAGCGGCCGTTATGACCTCGACCACGATGCCTGGGCGGTGTCGGCTGGCTGGTTCCTGAGCGGTGCCAGCCCGTCGTACTCGGCCAAGGCCGGCACCTGGGGCAAGGTCAAGGTGGCCGACCCGGTCACCAGCGGCGGGCGCGGCGCGTGGGAACTGCGCGGGCGCTATGAAGACGTGGACTACGCCGAGCTGCCCACCGGCGGCACCGGTCACGCTTGGACGGTAGGCGCGAACTGGTACCTCAACGACTACAGCCGGGTGATGTTCGACGTGATCCGCTGGGAAACCGACAACCGCAGCGGCGCGGTGCAGGGCAAGGATGAGGGCACCACGTTCAATACGCGGTTGCAGGTGGCGTTCTGAGGAGCACTGCGTTGTCCCGGCTTTCGTAGAGCCGGGCTCTGCCCGGCTGCTGTTGCTGGATGCTATTGCGGCGTCCTGTCAAGTGGCCGTCGGTCACGGTAGCGCGCATGCGCGGAAACGAAAACGGGGTGCCAGTGGCACCCCGTCAGGTCAGACTGGTCGGTGGACTCAGCCACCCATGAACGGGTTGCCGGTCTTGGCCGGGGCCGCGCCCTTGGACTTTACCTTGAGCTTGCCGTCCTTGCCGAACTCGAACACGGTGGATTCCTGCACGTTCTTGCCAAAGTGCTTGATGTGGGCGAAGTCGTAGTACCACACCTGGGTGTCGCCCAGCTGCTCACGGCGGGTCGGGGCACCGAATGCTTCACGGATATCGTCCTGCGTAGCCTTGCCGACTTCGATGGCATCGAGCTGCTTCTGGGTGATTTCTGTGCCGGTCTTCATTCCGCTAAGCGGATTGGCGTGTGCGGGGGCGACGGTGAAGGCAAGCGGGGCGGCCAGAACGGCGGCCAGGGCAAGAGCGGAAATACGCATCGTTGGGATGTCCTTCTCAAATTCGATGGGTGGCGTGAGCCGGGTGGTCGGGCAGGGTCCCAACGGGGCGTCCTGCTCCGGCAGCGAGGCTGCGCGTCCATAGTACTGGTGTGTCGGTGACATACTGCCAATTGCGTCAAATTACCGGATTAAACGTCAACGCAAGTCGCTGAACGGTAAGAAACAAGGGCCACCCTGACCTCGGCCATCCGCTCTCGGCAGTGGCGGTATGGCCCTGGAAGTATGTATAATTCGTGCATACCGAAGAGAGCGTACCCGATGGAAGCCACTGTCGCTGAACGCGGTCAGATCACGCTGCCCAAGGCCGTGCGCGACGCGCTGGGTCTGACCAAGGGCACCCAGCTGAAGGTCGAGCTGGACGGCAGCCGCATCATCCTGCGCAAGAGCGTTGACGACGCCATATCGCGCGCCCGTGGAAAATTCGCCCTGGACGGCTTCGATTCGGCCCAGGCCGCCGTCCGCGCGGTGCGCGACGAGGACTGATGCGTGATGATCGCCGTCGATTCACCGGTGCTGGTGGAGTTGCTGAGCAACGGCCCGCAGGCCGACGCGGTTGAAGCCTGCCTGCGGCAGAGCCTGGTCAGCGGCAAGGTGGTGGTGTGTGGTGCCACCCTGGCCGAAGTCTGCGCCAGCCTGCGCGGCGGAGCCGAGGTGCTGGAAGCGCTGGAAGAAATGGGTGTCCATTTCAATGCGCTGGAAGCCAAGTCCGCCCTGCGCGCCGGTGAGATGCACCGCCGTCACCGCCAGCGCGGCAGTACCCGCCGCAGCCTGGACGACTTCATGGTGGGGGCCCATGCACTCCTGCAGTGCGACGGCCTGATCACCTGGAACGACACGTTTTACCGCGACTACTTCAAGGGCCTGAAGCTGATCGTGCCGACCGCCTGAGCCCGCTGCATTCCTTTCACTGTTTCATTCAACGTATTACCCGGGAGTTGTCATGTTGGAAGCCTATCGCCACCACGTAGCCGAGCGCGCCGCGCTTGGCATCCCGCCGCTGCCGCTGACCGCCCAGCAGACGGCAGACGTCATTGAACTGTTGAAGAACCCGCCGGCGGGCGAGGCCGAGTTCCTGCTCGACCTGCTGACCCACCGCGTGCCGGCCGGCGTCGACGACGCCGCCAAGGTCAAGGCCTCGTACCTGGCCGCCATTGCGCTGGGCAGCGAGCAGAACCCGCTGATCAGCCGCGAGCGCGCCACCGAACTGCTGGGCACCATGCTGGGTGGCTACAACGTGGCCCCGCTGGTCCAGCTGCTGGACGATGCGGCCGTGGGCACCATCGCCGCTGACGGCCTGAAGAACACCCTGCTGGTGTTCGACGCCTTCCATGACGTGCAGGACAAGGCCAAGGCCGGCAACGCCAATGCCCAGTCCGTGCTGCAGAGCTGGGCTGATGCCGAATGGTTCACCAGCAAGCCGGAAGTGCCGCAGAGCATGACCATCACGGTGTTCAAGGTGCCGGGCGAAACCAACACCGACGACCTGTCGCCGGCTCCGGACGCCACCACCCGCCCGGACATTCCGATGCACGCCCTGGCGATGCTGAAGAACAAGCGCGACGACGCGCCGTTCACCCCGGAAGAAGACGGCAAGCGCGGTCCGATCCAGCAGATCCTGTCGCTGAAGGGCAAGGGCCACCTGGTTGCCTACGTGGGCGACGTGGTCGGCACCGGTTCCTCGCGCAAGTCGGCGACCAACAGCGTGCTGTGGTGGACTGGCGATGACATTCCGTACATTCCGAACAAGCGCGCCGGTGGCGTCTGCCTGGGCGGCAAGATCGCCCCGATCTTCTACAACACCATGGAAGACGCCGGCGCACTGCCGATCGAGCTGGACGTCTCGCAGATGAACCACGGTGACGTGGTGGAACTGCGTCCGTACGACGGCAAGGCGCTGAAGAACGGCGAAGTGATCGCCGAATTCGAAGTGAAGTCCGAAGTGCTGTTCGACGAAGTGCGCGCCGGTGGCCGCATTCCGCTGATCGTGGGCCGCGGCCTGACCGGCAAGGCGCGTGAAGCGCTGGGCCTGGCTCCGACCGATCTGTTCCGCCTGCCGGTGCAGCCGGTCGATACCGGCAAGGGCTTCTCGCTGGCGCAGAAGATGGTCGGCCGCGCCTGCGGTCTGCCGGAAGGCCAGGGCATGCGCCCGGGCACCTACTGCGAACCGAAGATGACCTCGGTGGGCTCGCAGGACACCACCGGCCCGATGACCCGTGACGAGCTGAAGGACCTGGCCTGCCTGGGCTTCTCGGCCGACCTTGTGATGCAGTCGTTCTGCCACACCGCCGCTTACCCGAAGCCGGTGGACGTGAAGACCCACCACACCCTGCCGGAATTCATTTCCACCCGTGGCGGCATCTCGCTGCGTCCGGGCGATGGCGTGATCCACAGCTGGCTCAACCGCATGCTGCTGCCCGACACCGTCGGCACCGGCGGCGACTCGCACACCCGTTTCCCCGTGGGCATTTCGTTCCCGGCCGGTTCGGGCCTGGTCGCCTTCGCCGCGGCCACCGGCGTGATGCCGCTGGACATGCCGGAATCGGTGCTGGTCCGCTTCAAGGGCCAGATGCAGCCGGGCGTGACCCTGCGTGACCTGGTCAACGCGATTCCGCTGTACGCGATCAAGGCCGGTCTGCTGCCCGTGGCCAAGGCCGGCAAGAAGAACATCTTCTCGGGCCGCATCCTCGAAATCGAAGGCCTGCCGGAACTGAAGGTCGAACAGGCGTTCGAACTGTCCGACGCCTCGGCTGAGCGTTCGGCCGCCGGTTGCTCGGTGCGCCTGAACAAGGAACCGATCATCGAGTACCTGACCAGCAACATCACCCTGCTGAAGTGGATGATTGCCGAGGGTTACCAGGATCCGCGCTCGCTGCAGCGCCGTATCGAAAAGATGGAAGCGTGGCTGGCCAATCCGAACCTGCTGGAGCCGGATGCCGACGCCGAGTACGCCGCCGTCATCGAGATCGCCCTGGCTGACATCCACGAGCCGATCGTGGCCTGCCCGAACGACCCGGACGACGAGAAGACCCTGTCCGAAGTGGCCGGTGCCAAGATTGACGAAGTGTTCATCGGTTCGTGCATGACCAACATCGGTCACTTCCGTGCGGCTGCAAAGCGGCTGGAAGGCAAGCGCGACCTGCCGACCCGCCTGTGGGTGGCCCCGCCGACCAAGATGGACGCCTCCGAGCTGACCAAGGAAGGCGTGTACGGCACGTTCGGTGCGACCGGGGCGCGCATGGAAATGCCGGGCTGCTCGCTGTGCATGGGCAACCAGGCACAGATCCGCGAAGGTTCCACTGCGATGTCGACCTCGACCCGCAACTTCCCGAATCGTCTGGGCCGCAACACCAACGTGTACCTGGGTTCGGCCGAACTGGCCGCGATCTGCTCGCGTCTGGGCCGCATCCCGACCAAGGAAGAGTACATGGCCGATGTGGGCGTGATCGCTGCCAGCGGCAGCGAGATCTACCGCTACATGAACTTCGATCAGATCGAGGAGTATCAGGACGTGGCCAAGACGGTCGCTGCCTGATCGGTTGATGCGTTGAACGAAGACCCCCGGTGAGAGCCGGGGGTTTTTGTTCTGTGGGCCGGCCAACGGCCGGCGCTACCACGGCCCCCATTCGGCGGTGCCTTCCATTCGGCGACCGTTGTAGTGGAGTACCCCTCGCGTGCCGACTACGTCCATCTCAAACCATGGAGGGTCACCACGCATTCTGGGACGGACGTAAGCACGCTGCTGCGCGCGGTTGAACTCGACGTAGTAGGGTCGCCGCGGCATGAACGGCTTGAAATCGCTCGAGCTGATCTGGAC
>JAEXNZ010000526.1 GCA_023439425.1 Pseudomonadota bacterium | reverse complement strand
GATGTGATCATCACTTACCGCAGCCAGGCCGATGCCGCCCAGCAGGTGGTGGCACAGATTGAGGCGCTGGGCCGCCGCGCGGCCGCACTGCCGCTGGATGTCGCCGACAGCACCGGCTTTGAGGCCTTCGCTGCCGCAGTGAAAGCCCAGTTGCAGCAGTGGGGCGCCACCGGCCTGCAGGGCCTGCTCAACAACGCGGGCGAAGGCCTGTATGCCGGCTTCGCCGAGACCACGCCGGCGCAGTTCGACCACCTGGTCGCGGTGCATCTGAAGGGTCCGTACTTCCTGACCCAGGCGCTGCTGCCGCTGATCAGCGACGGTGGCCGCATTCTCAATGTGTCCAGCGGGCTGGCCCGTTTCGCGCTGCCGGGCAGTTCGGCCTACGCGATGATGAAGGGCGGCATTGAAGTGTTCAGCCGTTACCTGGCCAAGGAGCTGGGCGCGCGTGGCATCAGTGCCAACACGCTGGCACCCGGCGCGATTGAGACCGACTTCGGTGGCGGCCACGTGCGTGACAACCAGGACGTCAACAAGATGGTGGCGGGCAACACCGCGCTGGGCCGCGCCGGTCTTCCGGACGACATCGGACCGGTGGTGGTGGCGTTGCTGTCGCCGCAGACCGGCTGGATCAACGCGCAGCGTGTGGAAGCGTCGGGCGGAATGTTCATTTAAGCGAACGGTTCGCATTAGCGATAACCCGGCTATCATGGCGGCCCCTTTGCCGTGATCACCGGGTTCGCTTTTGAAAACCTCTGCTCCGCTCAGCCCGATGGGCCGCGTGTTCGCCATCGTGGCGCTGTTTGAAGCCTTTACCTGGGCGGGCCTGCTGGTCGGCATGTACTTCAAGTATCACGCCGGGGAGCCCACCACGCTGGGCGTGCGCATCTTCGGACCGGTGCACGGCCTGGCCTTCATGGTCTACGTGGTGGTCAGCGTGCTGACCGCACTGCGCCAGCGCTGGCCGTGGTGGGCCACGCTGCTGGCGCTGCTGGCGGCGATCCCGCCGCTGGTCACGCTGCCGCTCGAGTGGTGGTTCAAGCGGATAGGACTGTTGTCCGTCCGCTCGAACTGACCGTTACCAGCGGTAGCTCAGGCCGAGCTGTGCGCTGCGCTGGTGGTAGCCAGAGCCACGCTCCAGAGCCAATCCGGCCCAGGCACCGAAGCCGCCGGGGAAGCGCACGCTGGCCCCGGCGCTGAACTCCCCGCGCTGGCGCGGAATGCGCGCATCGACGGCTTCGTCGTCCATGCGCACATACGGATTGCTGCCGTTGCGCAGCCAGTTCGCGGCCAGATACGGCTGCACCTCGGCGGCGCTGCCACCCCAGCGGGTCACGCCGGACAGGCGCACGCCGACGCGGCCGAATGCACCGCTGGCATCCTCGGTACGCACCAGGGTGCCGTTGCGTTCGACGTGGCGCACGTCGTCCCAGCGGGTGTAGCCCACCTGCAGCTGCGGTTCCAGGAACACACGGCTGTTGCCGGATTGACGCACCGACACCGCGTAGCCGACTTCCACAGCGCCCTGCCAGGCCTTGCTGTCATAGCGTTCGGTGGCCAGCGCATTGCCTTCCACTTCGTTGCGGAACACGGCGCGCTGCACCGACCCATCCACGTACAGACCGGCATACGGGTCATCGCCGCCGACATCGCGCCAGGTGCCATACACGCCCAGTGCGTTGCCTTTCACTTTGCCGCGCGCGTAATAGCCGGTGAGCACGCTGGTGGAGGTGCTGCTGGCATTGCCGCTGCCCAGCATCACGCCGACGCCGCTGCCACGTTCGTTGCCGAACAGCTGGGTGCCCACGCTCAACGCCTGGCTGCTGCCACGCACGTTCAACTGCTGCAGGTTGGCGCCGAAGCCCGAGCGTGAACCGTCCACGCGGGCCCAGGCGCGGCCGCCGTTCTGGCCGGCCTGACGATGGTGGTAGCCCAGGCGGAACATGCCGTCAGCGGCCTGCAGGTTGGCGAGGTACGCACCCGGTTCGGGACGCAGCACGGGAACCACCGGTCCCTCGCACTCGGGCAGGCTCGGGTCAATCTCGCACGGGTCAGGTTCCGGTTCCTGGCATTCGGGCAGGGTGGGGTCGATGTCGCAGGGATCCGGCTGCACCGGTAATTCCGAGCGCAGGTACCAGTCGCCGTCGCCGGCATCTTTGAACAGGAAGTACTCGTACTGCCCGCCGACTGCGCGGCCAATCAGATCGAACTGGCCATTCGATGCACCACCCACCTGCACCAGCTGGATGCCGCGGCTGGTCAGCGCGCCGGCACCGCCGACGTTGTTCACTTCCACGTTGGTCTGGCCGCTGCTGTCGCCGTCGATCACCAGCCGGTCAGAGGAGGCGTCATCGCCGGCCAGCACCGTGTTGAACCGCAGCGTGCCACCGTTGCCGGTGTAGTTGCCGGCCACCTGCAGCGTGTGGAAGGCGCTGCCGTCGCCGAACTGCACCACCGCACCGTTGCCGACGTCGAGCTGCTGCACGTTGCTGTCGGCGGTGAGCTGCCAACTGGCATCGCTGAGCGCGACGTTGGTGCCATTGATGATGGCCCCTTGCAGTTGCGCACCGCTGCCCAGGGTGACGTTGACGGTGGCGGCCGTACTTCCCCTCGTACTACCGACGATATCGCCGCTGATCGAAGAGCCGCTGACCTCCAGATTGGCGCTGGCTTGGGAACCCACCTGCAGGGCCACGCCATTCCCGCCCACCAGGGAGGAACCGTTGCTGACAACGATGTCCACATTGCCGCCCAGCGGCGCATTGATTGCAGGTCCGCTGGTCGCAGTCACACTGGAGGCGTCGATCTGGATGCTGCTGCGGCGGCTGGCGGAGCCAGTCAGATAAATGCCGTGGCGCGTGCCTTCCACACGGGCACCCTGACTCAGCACCAGATTGGCGTTGCTCATGGTCACGCCCGCACCGTCGCCACCCACGGTGCCAGTGCCGGTGCCGCGCAGGGCGGCACCGGACACGTTCAAGGTCGCTCCGTCCCTCACGTT
>JAEXNZ010000375.1 GCA_023439425.1 Pseudomonadota bacterium | reverse complement strand
ATCCGTGGCGAAGTAGAACTGGTACCACCACTGCAGCTCGGCCGCCGGCGGCAGGGGCTTGCGACCCGCTTCCTGGCTGCCGATCAGGTAGCCGCTGACCGACACCAGCGACTTGACCCGTTCCGGCCACAATGCGGCGACGATGTCGGCCGAGCGCGCACCCCAGTCGAAGCCAGCCAGATTGGCCTGCTTGATCTTCAGGGCGTCCATCAGCGCGATCACGTCGGACCCCAGCGCCGCCGGCTCGCCGTTGCGCGGTGCATCCGCTGAACGGAAGGTGGTGCTGCCGTAACCGCGCAGGTGCGGCACGATCACGCGATAACCCTGCGCCGCCAGTCGCGGTGCCACGTCTGCGTAGGCGTTTATGTCATACGGCCAGCCGTGCAGCAGGATGATGACTTCGCCCTTGGCCGGGCCCAGTTCGGCATAGCCGACGTTGAGGTCGCCTGCATCGACATGCTTGTTGGCCACCAGGGCACCGGGGGTGCTGGGGGTGGCAGGGGCAGGGGAGGGGGCGGCAGCGGCGACACTGCCGGCCAGCAGCAGCTGGGCAGCGATCAGCATCGGTGCCAGGCGGGAGGTCTTGCGCGAGGTCGGGTCGGACGAATGCATGGGCGTTCTCCTGTTACGAAAGGGGTGGGTGGCGATCAGCGGGAGGTGCGCAGCGGGCGGAACGCGGCGCGCAGTTCGTTGGCGAAGATCTGCGGTTGTTCCCAGGCGGCGAAGTGACCGCCCTTGGACGCTTCGGTGAAGTAGTACAGCGTGGGGTAGGCGCGCTCGGTCCAACTGCGGGGCGCGCGGTAGATCTCTCCCGGGAAAACGGAAACTGCCACCGGCACGGTGATCTGCGTGGTCTTCTGCGCGGTGGCGCTGAAGTTGTTGTTGTTGTTTTCCCAATAGAAGCGGCCCGCGGCAGTGGCGGTGCCGGTCAGCCAGTACAGGCTGATGTCGTCCAGAATGGCGTCGCGGCCGAGCACGGCTTCGGGCACGCCGTCGCTGTCCGTCCACTGCGCGATCTTGTCGTACATCCACGCGGCCAGGCCGACGGGCGAGTCGTTGAGCGCGTACCCGATCGTCTGCGGACGCGTGACCATCATCGCCCCATAGGCGGCGTTGCGGCCGAAGAACTGGCTGAGGGCGGTGAAGGCGCGCAGTTCGTCCGCAGCCAGTCCGGCTGGAGCAGGTGCACCACTGTTGATGGCCGGCACCAGTTCGGCGGGCACCGTGGCAGGCATGGTCAGGTGGATGCCGAGCAGGCCGGACGGGGGATTCCGGCCCATCGCATCCGAGATCACCGAGCCGTGGTCACCGCCCTGCGACACATAACGCTGGTAGCCCAGGCGCTTCATCAGCGTGTCCCAGGCGCGGCCGACGCGTTCTGGTCCCCAGCCCAGTTCGGTGGGGATGCTGGAGAAGCCGTAACCGGGAATGGACGGAATCACCACATCGAAGGCATCCTCCGCGCGCCCGCCATGGGCCACGGGATCGGTCAGCGGCCCGATTGAGCCCACGAACTCAAGGATGGAGCCGGGCCAGCCATGCGTGAGCAGCACCGGCAGTGCGCCCGGGTGACGCGAGCGCACATGGATGAAGTGGATGTCCACGCCGTCAATGGCGGTCATGAACTGGGGGAGGGCATTGAGCCGCGATTCCAGCCTGCGCCAGTCGTAGTCGCCGCCCCAGTAGCTTGCCAGGGCCTGCAGCCGGCTCAGTTGCAGACCTTGCGAGTCGTCGGCGACCAGCTCGCGATCCGGCCACCGGGTGGCGCGCACCCGTCGGCGCAGGTCAACCAGGTCGGCTTCGGGCAGATGCACCTGGAACGGGCGGATCGCGTCAATGGTGCCGACAGCCTTTCGCGTGACGGCAGGAATAGCAGCCTGGGCGCTGCCAGCGGGGAGCAAGCCGGGCAGGGCAGCGGTGGCGGTCGCCATCGCGACAGTGCCGAGCAGACGGCGGCGTGCAGGGGAGGGGACGGCTTCGGGTTCGAACATCGACATCGCGTTCTCCATAAGGGATGGAATCGCGCCGGTGATGCGGCAACGTGCGGCCTGCATCGGCGTTGGAGCCATTTCACAGCGCTGATGTATCGCCTGCGTATCGATAGTCCGTTGGATTCGTAAGCGATCTTGTCCAACAAGGCGGGGGCTACAGTTCGTTACAAACCCGCACCGCCAACCTCTGTTTCGCGGCGTAAGCTGCCGTCCGTGCCGGTGAACGCTATTCGCCGAAACCCGAGTTTCAAATAGTCCCTAGGTATAGGCCCCTACACCTTGGTGTATGCCTGGCGTTGATTAACTGGCGCTGCCTACGGGAGATACATACCAACGTGTTATCGCCAGTCGCCCACGGCACTGGTTAGATGCCGCCCGTAAACATGAGGAACGAAGTCATGTCACAACGATGGTTGATCACCGGAAGCTCACGCGGCCTTGGCCGGGCCATGGCCAGTGCCGTGCTGGAGGCGGGCCATTACCTGGTCGCCACCGCCCGCGACGCCGCCGACCTGCAGGATCTGGTGGACCGTTATGGAGAGCAGGTGAGGGCGGTTTCTCTGGATGTCACCGATCCGGTCGCCGCCGAGCGCGCGATCCAGGCGGCCACTGATGCATTCGGTGGGCTGGACGTGCTGGTGAACAATGCCGGCTACGGCAACATCAACTCCGTGGAGGACGTCACGCTGGACGACTTCCGCCAGCAGATTGAGACCAACCTGTTCGGCACCGTCATCATGACGAAGGCGGCAATTCCACTGATGCGCGAACAGCGCAGTGGCCACATCATCCAGGTCTCTTCGGTTGGTGGACGCCTTGGTGCGCCAGGACGCGCGCCATACTCCGCGGCGAAGTGGGGCGTGGAAGGCTTCTCCGAAGTACTGGCACAGGAGATGGCCTTGATCGGCGTCCACGTGACGATTGTCGAACCGGGCGGGTTCCGCACCGACTTCGCCGGCAGCTCAACCTCACTGAGCGAGGGCCGCCCGGAATACGACGCGGTCGTCGGTGCCGCCGCCCGCAGGCAGCGCGCCTACAGCGGACACCAGCCTGGCGACCCGGCCAGAGCGGCCCAAGCCGTCCTCAAGATCGCCGCCATGGACGCGCCGCCGTTGCGCCTGGCGCTCGGCAGCGATGCGGTGCGGGCAATCGAAAAGGTCGAGCGCGCACGGCTTAAAGAGCTCGCCCGGTGGCGCGAGCTGAGTGTTACCTGCGATTTCCCCGTCTGATCCCCAACGAAAGAAAGGAGAGCACCATGAAGAACCTGCTTACCGCACTCGCCCTGGGCGTTGCGACCGTGATCGCACCCAGCGCTTTCGCAGAAACCCCGAAGCCCACCGTCGTGCTGGTGCACGGGGCTTTTGCCGATTCGTCCAGTTGGAACGGCGTGATCCAGATCCTGAAGAAGGACGGCTACCCGGTGCTGGCCGTGGCCAATCCGTTGCGTGGCGTCGCCAGCGATGGAGCCTATGTGTCCAACGCCCTGGACAGCATCAAGGGCCCGGTGGTGCTGGTCGGCCATTCCTATGGCGGCAGCGTGATCACGGAGGCGGCGAGGGACCATTCGAAAGTCAAGGCACTGGTATATGTGAGCGCTTTCGCCCCGGACGCGGGCGAGACGGCGGCCGGGCTATCGGCCAAGTTCCCGGGTAGCACGCTGGGGCAGGCGATTGCGCCGCCGGTGAAGCTGACTACGGGTGGGAATGACCTCTACATCCTGCAGGACAAGTTCCACCATCAGTTTGCTGCGGATGTGCCGGCGGCGGAGGCTGCGTTGATGGCGGCTACCCAGCGGCCGATTACCGATGCCGCGCTGAATGAAGTCTCTGGCAAACCAGCCTGGACCAACATCCCGAGCTGGTTTGTGTACGGCGACAAGGACCTGAACATTCCGCCGAAGGCTATTGCGTTCATGGCTGAGCGGGCGCATTCGAAGAAGACCGAGGTAGTGGCTGGGGCTTCGCACGTCGTTATGGTGTCGCATCCGGATGTGACGGCTCGGATGATTGAGCAGGCTGCGGCAGGGCAGTGAATCCTTCGCGGCCCGGCGGCCCCAGCAGCGTCTCATTGGCCCGCTGCATGACTGTCCGGGCCGCGCAAACCGAAGTCCTGGCAGGGATTCCGGGGAGCCGCAGCGGCCCAAGGGGGCTTAATCGTGAGCGATCCATCACATTTTGAATCAAGGTATTGACAGGATTCGCCATTTATGCAAATGCTACGCGAGCAAGGCCCAGCCGGGCCCGCATAGCAGGGACGTTATGCAACAGGGTGCCGCTACACTTACCGTTGTGGGTGCGGAGGGCGATAGCGCCGCATCCGACGAATCGCATCAATTCGATCTGGGCCTGCGCGGCCTGGTACTGCTCGCGCAGTTTCACGGCGTCGCTGCCGATGCCGCACAGCTCGCGCATGAGTTTGGCCGCAATGGCGAGGTCTTCGACGAGACCACGCTGTTGCTCGCGGCGCGCAAGCTCGACCTCAAAGCGAAGGTTTCCACGTTTGCTGCATCACGCCTGTCGCTGGCCAACCTCCCAGCACTGGCATGGGACACCGAAGGTCGCGCCTTCCTGATCGCCCGCATCCAGGGTGAGCAGGCGCTGATTCATGACCTGGCTGAGCGCCGCCCCCGCCAGATTCCGCTGAAGGAGCTTCAGGAACGCTACAACGGGCGCCTGCTGCAGGTCGCTTCCCGCGCCTCGGTACTGGGGCAGCTGGCACGTTTCGACTTCACGTGGTTCATCCCGGCGATCATCAAGTACCGGCGCATGCTGCTGGAAGTGTTTGTCGTCTCGTTGTTCATCCAGTTGTTTGCGCTGGTTACCCCACTGTTCTTCCAGGTGGTGATGGATAAAGTGCTGGTGCACAACGGACTGACGACGCTGGATGTGATCGCCATCGGTCTGGTCTGCATGGCGGTGTTCGAAGTCGTACTGACCGGCCTGCGAACGTATGTATTCGCGCACACCAGCAGCAAGATCGATGTAGAGCTGGGTGCTCGCCTGTTCCGGCACGTGCTGGCGCTTCCGCTTGCCTACTTTGAGTCACGCCGCGTCGGCGACACGATCGCGCGAGTGCGCGAACTCGAGAACATCCGCTCGTTCCTCACCGGCCAAGCGTTGACCTCCGTGTTGGACCTGCTGTTCACTGTCGTCTTCCTGGCAGTGATGTTCTGGTACAGCGGCTGGCTCACGCTTGTCGTGGTGCTGTCATTGCCAGTGTATGTCCTGATCTCGGCCGGCATTACCCCAGTGCTCCGGCGCCGCCTGCAGGACAAGTTCGCGCGCGGAGCAGACAACCAATCATTCCTGGTCGAAACGATCAGCGGCATTGGTACAGTCAAGGCAATGGCAGTCGATCCGCGTGCTACACGCACGTGGGACAACCAGCTGGCGGGCTATGTCAGTGCCGGATTCGGGGTCACCCGCGTGGCCACCATAGGCCAGCAGAGCGTGCAACTGGTGCAGAGACTGGTGGGCGTGGCGATCCTGTTCTTCGGAGCCAAGCAGGTGCTTGAGGGCAATCTGTCGCTCGGGCAGCTGATCGCCTTCAACATGCTTTCCGGGCAGGTGGCGGCACCGATCATCCGCCTGGCGCAATTGTGGCAGGACTTCCAGCAAGTCGGCATTTCTGTCGAGCGGCTGGGCGACATCCTGAATACCCGCACCGAGGTGCCGGGCAGTCGGATGGCGCTGCCGCCGCTCGAGGGCCGGGTCAGATTCGAGCGCGTGCATTTCCGCTACCGCCCGGAGGCACCAGAAGTGCTCGCCGGGATTGAGCTGGACATCAAGGCAGGTGAGGTGATTGGCATCGTTGGTCGTTCCGGTTCCGGCAAGAGCACGCTGACCAAGCTGGTGCAGCGGCTCTACACGCCTGAGCGCGGCCGGGTGCTGATCGACGGACATGACCTTGCCTTGGCCGACCCGGCCTGGCTGCGACGCCAGCTCGGGGTGGTGCTGCAGGAGAACTTCCTGTTCAACCGCAGCATCCGCGAGAACATCGCACTGGCCGATCCGGGCATGGCGCTGGAGCGGGTGATTCACGCGGCCAAACTGGCTGGCGCGCATGATTTCATCGCCGAAATGCCCGAAGGCTATGACACCGTGGTGGGCGAGCACGGTGCTGGGTTGTCCGGCGGCCAGCGGCAGCGCGTGGCGATCGCGCGTGCGCTGATCACCGACCCGCGTATCCTGATCCTGGACGAGGCTACCAGCGCGCTGGACTACGAGTCCGAGCACGCGGTGATGAGCAACATGCGTTCGATATGCAAAGGACGCACCGTCCTGATCATCGCGCACCGGCTCTCTACCGTGCGCCACGCCAATCGCATCGTGGTAGTCGAACGAGGCAGCATCGTCGAGACTGGAACTCATGCCGAGCTGATCAGCCGGCCCGACGGCCACTATGCACGGCTGCACCGGCTGCAGGCAGGAACGCCATGAAGCATGCGATTGCAGGATGGAAGGCATTTGCGCACCGCTATCTCGGCGTGTTCCGCGCTGCATGGGCATCGCGCCGCGAAATGGAAACGCCGGTGCGCCATGCAGATGAGCGCGCATTCCTACCGGCGCATCTGGAACTCATTGAAGCCCCAGCTTCTCCGACAGCGCGCTGGACCATGCGGGTCATCATTGCGTTTTTTGTCGTGGCGTTGCTGTGGGCGGGCATCGGCAAGCTCGACATCGTCGCGGTGGCACCGGGCAGGATGGTGGTCGATTCACGGACCAAGATCGTGCAGCCCGCCGAAACTGCGGTCGTGCGCCGCATTCTGGTGCGTGATGGTCAGAGGGTGAGGGCAGGGGAGCCGATGATTGAGCTCGATGCAACCGCCACAGGCGCCGAGCTGATGCAGGTCCGCAAGACCCTGATCGAGGCCCGTTTGGCCTCGCTTCGCCTGGCGGCGCTGGACAAGGCGATTGACACGGGAACGATGCCGCAGCTGGCCTCGACCGCCGATGTTCCTGCTGAGCGCCTGGCCACCGAGCAGGCCTTGGCCAACAGCCAGTTCGACGCACTGCAAGCCAAGCGCCAGAACCTGCTGGCCACGATTGGCCAGCGGCGCGCCGAACTGCAGACCACACGCGATGTGATCGCACCGCTTTCGGAGTCGGCACGCATTTCCAAGGACCGGGCCGAGGACTACGGCCGCCTGGTCGAGGGCAAGTACGTGGGCCGCCACGAGTACCTGCTGCGCGAGCAGGAGCGCATCGCGGCCGAGCGCGACCTGGCCACCCAGCGAAACAGGCTGCGCGAGATCGAGTCTGCACTCAGCGCCGCCGAAGAAGAGCTGGACGTGCTCGTTACCGATTTCCGGCGCCAGACACGAGACGAGCTGCGCGAAGCCGAGCAGCAGGTTGCGCAGGGCGCGCCGGAGCTGGCCAAGGCCGACCAGCGCGATCGGCTGATGACGCTGCGTGCGCCCGTAGACGGTACAGTGCAGCAATTGGCGGTTCATACCGTTGGCGGGGTGGTCACGCCAGCGCAGGAGTTGCTGGCCGTCGTGCCTCAGGAGGCGCTTGAAGTCGAGGCCAGCGTGCTCAACAAGGACATCGGCTTCGTGCGTCCTGGTCAGCCGGTGACCGTGAAGATCGAGAGCTTCCCGTACACGCGCTATGGTTATCTCACCGGCAAGGTCGTCAGCGTGTCGCATCACGCGACGCAGGACGAGCAACTGGGCCTGGTGTTTCCTGCCCGCATCCGCCTGGACGGTAGCACCTTGGATATCGACGGTGTGGTGGTGACCATGAGCGCCGGCATGACGCTGAGCGCCGAGATCAAGACCGGGAAGCGACGGGTGATCGACTACCTGCTGAGCCCGCTGCAACAGCACGGGCAAGAGGCTTTGCGGGAGCGGTAAGTGTTCAGGCCCGTATTCACGTGGCCAGATGATGACTCTTTGATGTTGATTGGAGCTTTCAGCATGAAGATTGCAAGGGCAACCGCCGCGTTGGTCCACGCTTCGCGCCTGATCCTGCTGTGCACGCTGGTGCTGGCAATGCTCGGCTGCAGCCGCATGAATGAGTCGTGGAAAGAGGAAGTGCGGCTGTCCGACGGCAGCCTGATCGTGGTCAAACGCACCGCAAAGGGGAGCCTCATACGCGACATGGCAATGCGCATAACCGGCTGGAAACCCAGGGAGACTAAGTTGCGGATCCCCGAGGTGGATGGCGCTGCCACGCCCCCCGTATGGCGATCGAACCTGATTCCGGTCGTCATGGACTACGACTCGGCTTCATCGACGTGGTCGGTCGTGGCCACCTACATGTTCTGCGAGACCTGGTACGACATGGGGCGCCCAGCCAATCCGTATGTGCAATACATCTCGGTCAGCGGGGAAGCGTGGCATGTCGTGCCGCTGCAACCAGGACTGGTCGGCCGGCGCGCGAATCTCATGACCCATATCCGGCCGACAGGCGAATCGGGTCTGATCCGGGAGCAGTACAAGGAAATGCTGTTGCGTACGAGTTCCGCCCGCTTCAAATCAATCACGACGTCCTGGAAAACCAACTGCTAGTGCGCCATCCCATCTGGAATTCACTCCAACGCTCAAGGAACAGACATGGCAGACAAACTCGATTATGCACTGTTGGCGAACAGGGTGTATGGCCGCCCAGACGAAAACAGGATCAACTTGCCAGCAGAATGGCAAGAACTGGCCTGGTATAAAGACCATCTGATCAGCGGGTACTCGGCTGGCGTCTATCAACGCAACGGCGAGATCGTGATCTCGTTCACCGGCACGAATGAGGCCAAGCTCGAGGACTTCGCCCTGGCGAACATACCCGCTGGCATCGGCATCACCTCGCCGCA
>JAEXNZ010000368.1 GCA_023439425.1 Pseudomonadota bacterium | reverse complement strand
GGGTGGTGCGGCGCGCCTCCGGCAGTTCCTGCCAATGGCAGTCCTGCAGCGCGCCTTCCAACGAATACAACAGGTTCAAGCTGGGCTTGAAACCAGCCCGCTTGACCTTCACGAAGGCCCCGACCGCCCCAATGGCGGCCAGCTCCTCCGGCGTGCGCAACCCGACCTGGCGCAGCCAGGCAGCGCTCTTCGGCCCGATGTTGCGCAGCTTGGCACTCATCCCAGGGCCTCAACGAACACCGCGGCAATGGCTTCCAGGCCGGCCTGGTCGTCGGCATCGAAGCGGGCCAGCACCGGGCTGTCCAGGTCGAACACGCCGATCAGGGTGTCGCCCTTGAACAGCGGCACCACCAGCTCCGAACGCGAGGCCGAATCGCAGGCGATATGGCCCGGGAAAGCATCCACGTCTTCAATGCGCTGGGTGGTGCGGGTGGACGCCGCCGCGCCGCACACGCCCTTGCTCAGCGGAATGCGCACGCAGGCCGGCAGGCCTTGGAACGGGCCGACCACCAGTTCGGTGCCGTCGAAGAAGTAGAACCCGGCCCAGTTCAGCTCGGGCAGCGAGTGGTACACCAGTGCCGACAGGTTGGCGGCATTGGCGATGCGGTCCGATTCACCGTGCACCAGGGCGCGGGCCTGGGCCAGCAGCTGGCCGTACTGTTCCGGCTTGCTGCCGGTAAGCGAGGAAGAGGTAAACATGTCAGCAGTCTAGCGTAGGGACACGCCACGCGCGTCCGCGATAATGCCCCACCGTTCATCACCCACCATCCCCATGTCCCCAGGCGTCCCGTTCCCGCCCGCCGTGTACGTCACCGGCACCGACACCGGCATCGGCAAGACCTTCAGCAGCTGCGCCCTGCTGCACGCCCTGCGCCTGCAGGGCCTGCGCGCGGTGGGCATGAAGCCGGTCGCCAGCGGTTGTGAGATGACCCCGGAAGGCCTGCGCAACGAAGACGCGGTCGCCCTGCGCGCCGCCAGCCACCCAATGCCGGCCTACGCCGACCTCAATCCCTTCGCCCTGCCCGAACCGCTGGCCCCGGAACTGGCCGCCGCCGACGCTGGCGTGACTCTGTCGCTACCGCCCATCCAGGCCGCGTTCGAGCGCCTGCGCGCCCAGGCCGACACCGTGGTGGTGGAAGGCGTGGGCGGCTGGCTGGCCCCGCTGAGCGCGGAGCTGGACCAGTCGCATCTGGTCCACGCCCTGCAACTGCCGGTGGTGCTGGTGGTCGGCCTGCGCCTGGGCTGCCTCAACCACGCCCGGCTCAGTGCGCAGGCGATCGCCGCGGCCGGTGCGACCTGCATCGGCTGGATCGCCAATGAAGTTGACCCGCAGATGGCGCGCATCGATGACAACGTGGCCATGCTGCGCGACCGCCTGCCGCTACCGTACTGGGGCCGATTGCCGTATGCGCCGGGGGCGGACCCGGCGGAGATGGCCAAGTATGTGAAGGTGCCAATGCAACAATTCTGAAGGTTGAGAATTTAATCAGCCTCTACGATTTCGACCCCCACAAATCCGGTCGAAAACGCGATGGTCAAGGCTCCTCAGTTAGGTTCCCCAGCTCCACACAATGCTGCCGCGCAGAACGTGGGGGCCAAGCCTCCCGCTGCCCAGGGCCCCGCTCCGAAACTGAATCCGGCGAACATCGCCAATGGCGCTGGCCCCGCGGCACCCGCTCCGAATCAAGGGAAGAAGAGCGCCAACGAGCGCATCATCGACCTGATGAACAACGTATGCGCGCAGGAGGCGAAGTTGCAGAATGTGCCCGCCGCGCGTGTCATCTCCTGCAAAACCCTGCCCCCGGAGACGGGGCGTGCCGCCGTCGTGCAATTGCGATCCAACGCGGTGGACCTGCTGCTTGAAGCGGCAAAGCTGGCCCAGGACGGAGAACTCGGCTTTGTTTCCCCGGCAGACACGAAACTCGTCGGAGGTGCGCTGGACGCGAGTGTTCGTCCTGGCTTCCGACATGATGGCCTGCTGCTGGAAGAAACCTACTGCACCCTGATTGAAGGTGCCAAGCGCAGTCTGGATGGCGCGGCTTCCAGCTATCCGCTGGGCCCGGACACCAAGCACCAGCATCTGTTGCATGCTTCTGATCTGAAGTTCCGCTACGACCATCGCGCGCGCCTGGACATGCTGGAGGTGAAGGGGTCCTCGCGTGACCGAATCGCAGCGCAGCGCGAGGTCATGATCAATACCATCGATAGCCATCGAGGCCGCTCGGGTCCGGGCATGCATATGTTTTCCATTGCGGGCGTGGATCGTCGGGGTGTTGCAAAATTCGACTATAAGGCCATGTACGAAGGCATGCTTCGGCAGCTTGCACATGCGTTCACCACGGCAAAGAGCAACAAGGTGAAGATCCTTGTTCTTACCCTGTCCGGGAGCGGTGAGTACTCCAGGGAGTCCCGCGAACCTGGTGCCAAGCCAGACCGCGATTACCTGAAAAGCCTCGCGTGCGCGGCAGCAGATGCAATCCATTACTTCGGTGCCGGGCTGTCAGTGCAGATTCCCACCCATGGGGCGGAGCTGGACGGGTTCATTGAGGACTACCTGAAAAATCCATCTGTATCTCCCGGGCTGCAGGGCGAGCGCTACTTCGATATCAAGGCCGCACAACTGCAGCAGCCCGCGCAGGCAAAGCAGCAGAAGCACGCTATTCAGCAGAAGCCAGCCCCTCAGCAAGGGCTGCCCGTACCGGCCGCCCAGCCGAAGCAGAAGCAGCCGGGTCTGATCAAGAATCTACTGAACAAGATTCCCAACATCGGGAAGCCGAACCAGCAGGTTTCGCCGGCGCAGCCCGTGAAAGCCAACGCAGTGCCACCGGTGCAGAAGCCAGTTGTTGCGCAGCCGATTCCCGCAAAGCACGTGCAGTTCCAAGCGCAGATGCCTGCTCAGCCCATCGCAGTGGTTCCGCCGGCGACGCCGATGCAGAACGTGCCGCTCGAAAATCGAACGATGGGCCAACTGAGCTACCAGGTCGAGCCCGCCAATGCAGCACAGGACCCGAACTCAGACGCTGCGAAGGCCCTCAGCGCGCTGATCGGTAATGGCAACGCGATTACCCTCCGTCTCGTTCACGGCTTGCCAGCCATTGCTGACCTCTCGCCCAAGGCTCGGTTTGCCATCAATCTTCGGGATCCCAGCAAAGATGGTCGAGCATTGGTGAGCATCAGGTCGGCATCGAATGGGATCGAGCTGTACGAGGCGGTCTTCAGCACCAAGCAGCTGGCCTCGCTCGCGAAACTGGTCAACGCGGCTCCGCCAGCGTAACGGCTGCTCACCGCACCGAAACCGTGGCCACCAGCCGCGGTTTCTCCCGGTACAGGGTGGGGTACTGTTGTTTCAGTGCCTCCACCTTGGGCAGGTCGTTGATGCGGATGTACAGGTTGTCCGGGTGCAGGGTGAGGTAGTTCTGGTGGTAGCCCTCGGCACGGAAGAACGGCTTGCCGCCGTCCACCTGCGTCACCACCTTGGCGGGGAACACGCGTGCCTGCTGCAACTGGGCGATATAGGCCAGGGTGGCGGCGCGCTGCGCCGGGCTGTCGGCATACACTGCTGAGCGGTACTGGGTGCCGTGATCCGGGCCCTGCCGGTTGAGCTGGGTGGGGTCGTGTGCGACCGAGAAGAACACCCGCATCAGCTGTGCGTAGCTCACCTGGGCCGGGTCGTAGGTCACCTGCACGGCTTCGGCATGACCGGTCTGCCCGGTGCCCACGCGCTCGTAGCGGGCATCGCCGGCGCTGCCGCCGATGTAACCCGACACCGCATTCTCGACACCTTTCATGTGCTGGAACACGCCCTGCACACCCCAGAAGCAGCCGCCGGCAAACACCACCTGCGCGCGCTGCACATTGGGTTGGGCCAGCACCGCCGGGCCCTGCGGCGCCGGCAGCGCTATGTGTCCTGCAGGTGCCGCCATCACCGGGCGATCAAGGCTGAGCACCGCGGTGATCGTCAGCGCGGCAATAGCGGCAGCTACGCCGCCCGCCACCATTTTTTCCATTGCGATCTTCATGGACGTCTCCTGCGTTCAACCGAAGGTGAAGGCGTAGGCATGCACGCCGGGGTCGAGGAACTCGATCTCGAAGGTGCGCTCGCGCACCTCGCCGTTCTGGCGGATCAGCTGATACAGCCGGTTGCCATCCACCTGGCCGCTGCCGTCGGCGGCACTGTCGCCCCCGGCGCTGGCACCCGGCGGCTGGCCATCAATGCGCACGCGATAACGAACCGGTTTGCCATCCGCTCCCGGCGACAGCACCAGGTGCAGGTCGCGGGCATGGAAGCGGAACGCAATGCGGTCGCCGGCGGCATCCGAACGGGCATCCTCATCGCCTACGGTCCAGCGCCCACCCAATGCCCACTGGTTCAACGCCAGGGTGCCGGGCACGGTGTAATCGGCCGCTCGGTCCGGTCGTTGCCCACCGGGCGAGGCGAAGTTCTCCGCCCGTGCATGGCCCAGATACGTTTCCGGTGACTTCAGGTTGCCCATGTCCGCCTGGCGCTCCACGCCTTCGCGGGTGGATGCCATGGCGCGCGCGGAGGAGGGGGCGTCGTCCGGCAGCGCATGCCCGGCCTCACGCAGCAGCTGGCGGATGATCTGCTCCGACTGCGCGTAGTTGCCCTCGCCAAAGTGATGCGCGCGGATCCGCCCCTGCGCATCAATGAAGTAGTGCGCCGGCCAGTAGCGGTTGTTGAAGCCGCGCCAGATGGCGAAGTCGTTGTCCACGGCCACCGGGTAGGTCACCTTCAGGTCCTTCACCGCCCGCTGCACGTTGCCGAGGTTGCGCTCGAAGGCGAACTCCGGCGCATGCACGCCGATCACCACCAGACCGTGATCGCGGTAACGCTCCGCCCATTCGCGCACGTGGGGCAGAGCGCGCAGGCAGTTGATGCAGGAATAGGTCCAGAAGTCGACCAGCACCACTTTGCCGCGCAGCCCCACGGCGTCCAGCGGCGGACTGTTGAGCCAGTCGGTGGCCCCGGCCAGCGAGGGCAGCTCACCCTCCACCGGCAACGTGCTGTCGCCACCGTGGGCGGCCGACATCATCATCGCCGGGCCAGCAGCGTCTTCCTGCGCCGGCAGCACGTCCAGCAGGCCCTGCTCCAGCTTGGCCGTGCTCACGGTGGAAAGACGGGTCAGCACACCGGTGTCCCAGCCCATGGCGATGGCGACCACCGCCAGCAGCGCGGCCACGCCCAGCCCGCGCCGGATCCATTCGGTGGTGCCCAGGCGTTGCTTGAGTGCGTTGAACACGCGCCCGCCGACCCACAGGGCCAGGGCAAGCGAGGTGGCTGCGCCCAATGCATACGCGAGCAACAGGCCGCTGGTACCGACGCTGGCTCCCTGCAGGGCGGCCCCGGTAAGAATCAGGCCCAGAATCGGGCCTGCACACGGAGCCCACAGCAGGCCGGTGGCCACGCCGATCAACAGCGAGGTGCCTACCCCGCCACGGCCCTGTGCGTCGGCCGCATCGGCGCGTGCACTCAGGCGTGCGCCGGCGCGCTGGAACGGTGACAGCAGGTGGTCCGCCACCTTTGGCAGCAGCAGCGCCACGGCGAACAGTGCCATCACCACCAGCGCGATCCAGCGCCCGATCTGGTTGGCCTGCGCCACCCACTGGCTGCCCACGGCAGCGAGGCTGGCCACCACGGCGAACATCAGCGCCATGCCGATCAGCAGTGGCAACCCGCTGCGCAGGAACGGCCGGTCGGCACGCGCGAACACGAACGGCAGCACCGGCAGGATGCACGGGCTGAGCAGGGTGAGCACGCCGCCCAGGTAGGCCAGAACAAGCAGAATCATGAATTGCCCTCAGGTAGTGCCGGCCGCTGGCCGGCAACACGAAAAATCACGCCGGCACGAACTGCATCGCCACACCATTCATGCAATACCGCAACCCGGTCGGCCGCGGGCCGTCATCGAACACATGGCCCAGATGCCCACCACAGCGGCGGCAGTGCGCTTCCACCCGCACCATGCCGTAGCTGGTGTCGCGGTCTTCCCCCACGGCGTCATGCAGCGGGGCCCAGAAGCGCGGCCAGCCGGTGCCGCTGTCGAACTTGGTCGACGAGGAGAACAGCGGCAGCGCGCAGCCGGCACAGGTGAACGTGCCCTTGCGGTGCTCCTTGTTGAGCGGGCTGCTGTACGGGCGCTCGGTACCCTTGCGGCGAAGCACCGAGTACTGCGCCGGGGTCAGCTGCTGCTGCCACTGCGCCTCGGTACGCATCACCTCGAATCTGCGGGCCGGTTCGGCGGCGGCCACCGGGGCGGCGCGGCTGCAGGCGGTCAGGCCGAGCAGGCCGCCGGCCACCCCCAGGGCACTCACGCCGAGCAGTTTGCGACGGGTCAGGCGCATGGCAGGTCTCCAGCCAGGAACGATGCGGCCATGCTGCGCCCGGGGCAGTCAACGAATCCTCACGCAGGGTTAAATTTTCCGTGACACATTCAGGTGCGTGAGCGCCGACAATGCCCCCATGAACAGCGCCAAACGTGTCCTGATCGTCGAAGACGACGTCCACATCGCCAACCTGCTGCGCATGCACCTGCGCGACGAGGGCTACGAGGTCACCCACGCCGCCACCGGTGACGAAGGCCTGCGCCTGGTTGAGGAACAGCCGTGGAGCGCGCTGGTGCTGGACCTGATGCTGCCGGGCGTGGATGGCCTGGAGATCTGCAAACGCGCACGCGCGATGGCGCGCTACACCCCGATCATCATCACCAGTGCCCGCGCCAGTGAGGTGCACCGCATCCTCGGGCTGGAGCTGGGCGCGGACGACTACCTGGCCAAGCCGTTCTCGATGCTGGAACTGGTGGCGCGGGTGAAAGCGCTGCTGCGCCGGGTCGAGGCACTGGCCCAGAACGCACGGCTGGATGCCGGGTTGATC
>JAEXNZ010000349.1 GCA_023439425.1 Pseudomonadota bacterium | reverse complement strand
CTTCCCATCATTGCGGCAGCGTGGCCGTCATCGGCCGCCCGAACGTCGGCAAGTCGACCCTGACCAATGCCCTGGTCGGGGCCAAGATCAGCATTGTCTCCAACCGGCCGCAGACCACCCGCCACCGGTTGCTCGGCATCGCCAGCTACCCGGAAGGCCAGATCGTGCTGGTCGATACGCCCGGCCTGCACAAGGTGCAGAAGCGCGCCATGAACCGGGTGATGAACCGCGCCGCGCGTGGCTCGCTTGAAGGTGTGGACGCGGGCATGCTGGTCATCGAGGCCGGCCGTTGGGATGAAGAAGACACCCTGGCCTTCAACGTGCTCAGCGATGCCGGCATTCCAGTGGTGCTGGTGGTCAACAAGGTCGACCGGCTGAAGGACAAGGGTGCACTGCTGCCGTTCCTGCAGCAGATCACCGAAGGACGCACGTTTGCCGCGGTTCATCCGATCTCGGCGCAGAAGCGCAATGGTCTGGAAGCGCTGGTCCGCGACCTGCTGAAACTGCTGCCTGAAGCCCCGCCGATGTTCGGCGAAGACGAAATCACCGATCGCAGCCAGCGCTTCCTGGCCGGCGAACTGGTGCGCGAGCAGCTGATGCGCCAGCTCGGCGAGGAGCTGCCGTACGCGACCACGGTGGAGATCGAGCGCTTTGCCGAAGACGGCAACCTGCTGCGTATCGGCGCGGTCATCTGGGTCGAGCGTGAAGGCCAGAAGGCCATCGTGATCGGCAAGGGCGGAACCCGCCTGAAGGAGATCGGGGCCAAGTCCCGACTGCAGATGGAGCGGCTGTTCGGGGCCAAGGTGTTCCTGGAAACCTGGGTGCGCGTGCGCGAAGGCTGGTCTGACGACGAAGCCGCGCTGAAGGCGTTCGGCTACGAATGATCCCTACGCACGCCGCCGACGGCGGCGTGCCCCTGCGACAGCGGCTGAGCGATGCGTATCGACGACGAACCGGCTTTCGTCCTGCACGCCCGGGCCTGGCGCGAAACCAGCCTGCTGGTGGAAGTACTGACCGAGCAGCATGGGCGGTTGGGGGTGCTGGCGCGTGGGGTCAGCAGCCCGCGCAGCCAGGCGTTGCGTGCCGCCTTGCAGCCGCTGCAGTGGATCCGGCTCAGCGCCGTGCAACGCGGCGAACTGGCCCAGCTGCGTCAGGCCGAAGCGCTGGATGCCGCGCCGCGCTTGACCGGTGACGCGATGTTGGCCGGGTTTTACGTCAACGAGCTGCTGCTGCGGCTGGCACCACGGCAGGATCCGGTGCCTGAGTTGTATGACGCGTATGGCGCGGTCCGGCAGCGTCTTGCGCAGTCTGAGCCACTGGCGTGGACCCTGCGGCGTTTCGAGCGGGATCTGCTGGAGGCGCTGGGGTTTGGCTTTGACCTGGCCCACGGCAGTGATGGTGAGCCGATCGATCCGGCCGCCCGTTATGAACTCGACCCTCTGGAAGGGCCGCGCCGCCTGCTCAGCGAGCGCGGCATCGATGCGCGCCGCGGCACCGCCACGGGTAGCGCGTTACTGGCGTTGGCCGCCGATGAAGCACCCGGCAGCGAAGATCTAGCCAGCCTGCGAAGGCCGATGCGCACGGTGCTGCTGCACCACCTGGGGGGGCGGGGATTGAAATCCTGGGAGATGATCGAGGCCTTACCCCGCTAACCTCAATGCAACAACGATTCCACCGCCGCCCGGAACTGCGTCTGCGCGCCGATTGATTCAGGTGCCTGGTGCAACTGCCGCACCGCCCGCGCCAATCGTGCCGCGCCCACAAAGCCACAGCTGGCCTGCAGCCGGTGCAGCTGCCCACGCAGCGCCGGTGCGTCATGCTGCTGCACCGCCTGGGCCACGGCATCGCGCACGCCGGGCAGTTCCGCCAGGAACAGCTCGCGCAGGGCGATCAGGTGATGACGCTGCCCATTCAGCGCGGCCAGGGCGGTAATCTCATCCCAATCCTCGCGCTCGCCTTCGGGATCTGCTGTGGATGTCGCATTCGCCCCGGAACTGTTCGCCAGTGCGCGGCGCACCGCCTGCAGCAGTTGTTCGCCCGTGAGTGGCTTCACCAGGGTCTCGCGGAAGCCGGCGTCGCGCAGTCGTGCATGGATGCTGGTATCTGCATCGGCGGTATGGGCCAGCGCAGGGGTGTCCGGGCGGTTGCGGCGCAGCTGCTGCAGCAGCTCGCTGCCATTGCCGTCCGGCAGGTTCACGTCGATCAGCCACAGGTCGTGACGGGCCGCACAGCCGCGATCCATGGCGCTGGCAAGTGAGTCAGCGGTGTCCACTTCGGCAGGAAGGGCTTCCAGCGCGGCCTTGAAAAAGCCACGACTGATGGTGTCGTCCTCGACGAGCAGCAAGCGGGGAAGGGACTCCCGGGGGGTCATCTGCATAACGGCTGCCTCCATGTCAGCTGGGGCCATATTAAACATGATGTCGCGGTGTGCAAGCTGTCTACGCGCCAAGCGGCCAAACCGAGTGGCGGTATCTGCGACAATACGCACCCTTTTGCCCGCAGCCTGTTGCCACGTGGCCCGATCC
>JAEXNZ010000347.1 GCA_023439425.1 Pseudomonadota bacterium | reverse complement strand
GGCCAGCGCGACGCGACGGGCCATGCCGCCGGACAGTTCGCGCGGCCAGGCATCGGCGGCGGCCAGCAGGCCCACCGCATGCAGCTTCATGTCCACCAGCCGCCGCAGTACCGGCATCGGCAGGCGGGTGTGCGTGCGCAGCGGCAGCGCCACGTTCTCGGCCACGGTCAGGTCGGTCAGCAGGCCGTTGCCCTGCAGCAGCACGCCTACGCTGCGGCGCATTTCGCGCAGTGCGCTGCTGCCGGTAGGAATGGGCTTCCCGAACAGGGTGATCGACCCGGTGGCCGGGCGCAGCTCGCCGGTCAGCGCCGCCAGCAGCGTCGACTTGCCGCTGCCCGAAGGACCCAGCACGGCGGTGATGCTGCCACGCGGCACCGACAGCGAAACGTCGCGCAGGATCGCGCGACCGCCGCGCTCGATGCGCACGTCATTCAACTGCACCAATGGATCGTGGGAAGCCGTCATGGACGCCATTAACAATTTTCCAACGTTCTAAGATCGTGGCAGGCGGCTGAACATAACCGAACTGGATCGTGCAGTATTCTCGCACGGCCATGTCGCGGAACGGTCGGTTCAATCCCGCCACCCCCGTGGAACAATCCGGCACACTGTGCGCGATGAGCGACCCGGCCGCCGATTTCCGCCTGTACCACTCCAACTCCCTCGACGTGCTGGCCGCGCTGCTGGCGCGGCATGTACGCGCGCCGGTGCCCGGCCAATCGCTGCTGGAACCGGAGGTCATTCTGATTCCGCAGGTGGCGATGCGGCGCTGGCTGCACTCCACTCTGGCGGCCGAGTTCGGCGTCGCCGCCAACCTGGAGTTCCTGACCCCCGGCGAGTTCGTCGCGCGCGCCTTGAATGCCAATGTGGACGGTGAGCTGGACGACCTGGACGCCGCAGGCATGCGCTGGCGGCTGTACCAGGCGCTGCGCGACCCCGCCTTGCTGGAACAGCCGCCGCTGCGCGCGCTGCGGGCGTATCTCTCCGGCCCCGATCCGCTGCTGCCGTGGGCGCTGGCGGGCGAGCTGGCCAGCGTGTTCGAGAAGTACCAGGCATGGCGTCGCGATTGGCTCCTTCGGTGGGAAGCGGGAGCCGATTCAGCGGACCCACAGGCGATCCTGTGGCGCGCCGTGGCCCAGGGGCGCTCGTACCGTGCGCGCCGCATCCAGGCCTATCTGGACCGCTTCGAAGGTGCGGACCGTCCGCTGCCGCAGGGGCTGCCGCGACGCCTGTCGGCCTTCGCCACCCTGAACATTTCACCGGACGTGCTGCGGGTGATGGCTACCCAGGCGCGGGTCGGCGAGCTGCACTTCTATCTGCCTACGCCTACCCAGGCGTACTGGGGCGACCTGCAGACCCTGGCCGAGAAACTGCGCAGCGGTGCGCCGGACCCGTTCGGCGAAGCCGCCGGCGAAAACCGCCTGCTGCAGGCCTGGGGCGCAGCCGGGCGTGACTTCATGGCGGTGCTGGGCAGCTACGAAGTGGTGCACCCCAGCGGTGAGATCGCTGCCTACGCCGACCCCGAACTCGACGCCCGTGCCACGCTGGAGGATGGGGGTCTGTCCGACAGCCTGCTGCATCGGCTGCAGCGCGACCTGTTCCATCGCCGCGGACAGCCGTCCGGTGACCTGTTGCCCGCGCTGCGCCGCGATGATCCCAGCCTGCAGGTGCATGCCTGCCATACCCGGCTGCGCGAACTGCAGGTGCTGCACGACCAGCTGCGTGCGCTGCTGCAGGACCCGCGCTTTGATCCGCCGCTGCAGGCCCGCGACATCGCGGTGCTGGCCCCGGATATCGACCCGTACGTGCCGTACCTGGAGGCGGTGTTTGGTGGACGCAGTGGTGACCTGGAACACATTCCCTATGCCCTGGCCGACACCAGCCCGCTGGCGGGCGAGCCGCTGGCCGACGTGTTCGTGCATCTGCTGGCACTGCCGGTGTCGCGCTTCGGTCTCAATGAAGTGCTGGATCTGCTCGGCAGCGCGCCGCTGGCCGAAGCATCGGGGTTGGATGCGGTGGCGTTTGAACGACTGCACGACTGGCTGCTCGCGGCTGGCGCACGCTGGGGTTTGAACGCCGACCACCGCCAGCGCCATCAGGCACCGGCCGACGATGCCTTCACCTGGCAGTTCGCGCTGGATCGCCTGCTGCTGGGGCATGCCAGCGGCGATGATGGCGACATCGCCGGGGTGGCTCCGTGGCCGGAACTGGAAGGCAGCGCGCTGGAAGCGCTGGACCGGTTGATCCGGCTGCTGCGGGTGCTGGCTGTCAGCCAGCAGCGGCTGAGCGAAGCGCTGAGCCCGGGGCAATGGCGGCAGCGTCTGCTCGGTCTGCTGGATGCACTGCTGCCGCTGCCGCCGGCCACCGCGCAGGGGCAACGCGCGCTGGAGCGGCTGCGCAAGCTGGTCAACCAGTTTGCCGACGAGGCCGACAGCGCCGGCTTCGATGCGCCGGTGCCGCCCGAGGTGATCCGCGCCCACTTCAGCGGCGTGCTTGGCGAAGCCGACACCCGCGCACCGCTGCTCACCGGTGGCATCAGTTTCGGCCGCATGGTGCCGATGCGACTGCTGCCGTTCCGGGTGATCTGCGTGCTGGGATTGAACGACGGCGACTTCCCGCGCCGCGACCCGGCCGCCGGTCTCAATCAACTCACCGCCGAGCTGGATACGCCGCGCCGCCGCCCCGGCGACCGCTCCACCCGCGAGGACGACCGCTTCCTGTTCCTGCAGTTGTTCGCGGCGGCACAGGACGTGTTCTACCTGAGCTACCTGGGCGCGGACCCGCGCGATGGCAGCGTGCGTGAACCGTCGGTGCTGGTCAGCGAACTGATCGACGCGGCGGCCGCCTGCCATGTGGACCCGGACGCGGCCGTGCGTGCATTCACCGTGCAGCATGCGCTGCAGCCGTTCTCGCCCGCAGCGTTCGGCGGAGGAGACGAGCCACGTCGCTTCAGCTACCAGCGCGCCTGGCACCCGGCTGCGCAGCAGTCCGGTGTCACCCGCCGGCTGCCGCCGGCATGGTTCGACACTGCATTGCCGCCCAACCCGGACCTCGCCAGCGAGCAGCATCTGTCGCTGGATGCGCTGCGCCGGCTGCTGGTCGATCCGGCCGGGCAGTTCCTGTCGCAGTCGCTGGGTCTGCGTCTGCCCGATCCCCTGGAAGACGTGGATGATGTTGAACCACTGGTGATCGCCGGGCGTGGGCTGGAGCAGCGTACCCTGCAGCTGGCGGTGATCGACGCCACCCTGCGCGGCGACGACGCGCCCCTTTATCCCCGACTGCGTGCGCGTGGCCTGGTCCCGTCCGGTGCGCTGGGCGAGCGTCAGTTCGCCGCCGTGCAGGCACAGACCCAGCCCTATGGGCAGGCCCTGGCGCAGTGGCTGCAGGGTACGCCGCTGGAGAGCCGCCGCTATGAAGTGCAGATCGACGGCGTGACCCTGTTCGGGCGCGTTGATGATCGTCATCCGCACGGGCTGGTGCGCCTGCGTGCGGGCAGCCTTAACGGGCCGGCGGCAATCCGCCACGGGCTGGACTGGCTGCTGGCCAACGCTGCGGGCGACCCGCTGCCCCTGGTGCAGTTCTTCGATGCCGGCGATGACGGATTGGGGCCGCATGTGCTGCCGGCTCCGGGGCAGGCGCAGGCCCGTGCCGCGTTGTCCGCGCTGCTGCAACTGCGCGAACGCGGGCTGCGCGAACCACTGCCGTATGGCCCGTATACCGGCTGGGCGGTGTTCAACGCGCCTGCCGTCAAGCGCCATGCTGAAGGCGCGAAGCAATGGCACGGCGGGGACCGCAGCTGGGGTGAGGGCAGTGGCGAGGCCTATCAGCTGGCATTGCGCGGGCAGTCGTTGTTCAACGACGAGGCCCGCTACGCCGACCTGCTGCAGATAAGCTTTACCGTGTTCCGCGCGGTGCGGCAGGCGCAGGTATTCATCGGCTTCGATACGGAGGACGCGGCATGAGCGCCGCCATCGACCCGTACCTGACTCTGCCGCTGCAGGGCGTGCAGCTGATCGAAGCCAGTGCCGGCACCGGCAAGACCTTCACCCTGGCCACGCTGTTCACCCGGCTGGTGGTGGAACGCGGCCTTCGCATCGGCCAGATCCTGGCCGTGACCTTCACCGATGCGGCCCCCCAGGAACTGCGCAAGCGCATCCGCGAGCGCCTGGCGCGGGCGGCACGGCTGGTCGACCTACCCGCCGGCGACGACGAGAGCCCGGATGTCACGTTGACCCGGTCCATCCTGGTTCGCCATCTGCAGACCGGCAGCGAAAGTCCGGCGGCACTGAGCCGCCGCCTGCAGATCGCGGCGGACGAGATCGATCTGGCCTCGATCTTCACCATCCACGGCTTCTGCACCCGCGTGCTGCGCGAACATGCGCTGGAAAGCGGGCATACCTTCGAACCGCCGGAGCTGATTCCGGGCGAGCGGGTCCTGTACGAGGAACTGGCCGCCGACCTCTGGCGCGTGCACGCCAATGACCCGGCCACGCTGGACGCACTGTTGCGGTTGTGGAAGAACCCCGAGGCGCTGGCGGCAGACCTGCCGGCGCTGCGCGCACCGCTGCCGCTGTTGCCGGCAGTACCGACGGTGGCGATGGCCGACCCCAGCGCGGCGCTGCAGGAGGCCGCGGTCCGGCTGGGTGAGGCGATCCAGACCCATGCTGAAAGCGCACAGGCGGCCATTGATGCGGCCTTTGAACGCAAGGTGTTCGACGGTCGCCGCGCCAAGCGGCCGAGCTTCGAGAAGGCGTTCAACGAGTTGTTGGCCGGCCGCGCTGCGCTGGCGTGGGCACGCGGTGACAAGACCCATTTGGGCAAGCTGCTGCCCGACGCACTGCGCGATTACTGCAAGGACGGGCAGCAGGCGCAGTGCCCCAGCTCCCCCTTGTTCGATGCGCTGGCGCAGTGGTGGCATGCGGCCGATGCCCGTGACGCCTGGCTGCGCGAACAGGCGGTGCGCCTGCTGCACCAGCTGCGCGACGAAGCGCGCGCACGCCTGGAAGAACTGAAGCGGCAGCGCCGCGTGCAGACCTACGATGACCTCATCGACGGCGTGGCACGGGCATTGGAAGGACCAGATCGACAGGTCCTGGTGCGGCAGCTGCGCACGCAGTACCGCATGGCGCTGGTCGACGAGTTCCAGGATACCGACGACCGCCAATGGGGCATCTTCCAGACCGTGTTCGGCGACAGCGCCGAAACGCGCGAGGCGGGGCTGGAACCGGCGCTGTTCCTGATCGGGGATCCCAAGCAGGCCATCTACGGCTTCCGCGGCGGCGATATCCACACCTACCTCAGTGCCAAGCGGGCGGCCGTGGCGGCTCCTGCGCTGAACCGCAATTTCCGCTCGCGACCAGCCGTGCTGCGCGCGCTGCAGGCGCTGTACGACACCGCGGGCGAGCAGGCCTTCGGCGGTGCTGACATCGCCTTCGAGCCGGTGCTGCCGGGCAGCGTACGCGTTGACCAGGATTTCCAGCGCGACGGTGCGGCGGCACCGGGCCTGACCCTGCGCGTGCTGCGCAGCGACGATGGCAAGCCGCTGAATGCCGATCCTTCACGCCAGCTGGCCACCGAGGCTTGCGTGGCCGCCATCCATGAGGTGCTCAGCGAAGCGCGCGCTGGCCAGGCGCTGTTGCGCGGGCGCTCCGTGCAGGCCGGTGACATCGCCGTGCTGGTGCGCCGCCACAGCGAAGCCACACGCATCCAGCAGGCGCTGGCTGCGGCGGGCATTCCGGCGGTTGCCGCGGGCAAACAGAGCCTCTACGCCACCGCCGAAGCGCGCGAACTGCGCGTGCTGCTGCTGGCGCTGCTGCAACCCGCTGACGAAGGCCGGCTGCGTGCAGCCTTGTCCACGGTGCTGCTGGGCTACTCCGCGGCGCAGATTGCCGCGATGGAGCAGGACGGCGACCTGCAACGGACCCTGCAGGTGCAGCTGCTGCACTGGCGCGAGCGCTGGCACCGTGGCGGCCCCTTCGCGGTGGTGGCCGATGTCTGCGCGGGCCAGGCCGAGCGCCTGCTGGCGCTGATGGATGGCGAACGCCGGCTTACCAACTACCTGCAGCTGGCCGAACTGCTGCAGGAAGCTTCGACCCGCGCGCTGGGCATGCACGGCCTGCTGGACTGGCTGCAGGTGCAGATGGCGCACGCCGACCAGGACGACGAACAGCAGCTGTTGCGGCTGGAATCGGACGCGCGCCGGGTGCAGATCGTCACCCTGCACAAGAGCAAGGGCCTGGAGTACCCGCTGGTTTTCCTGCCGTTCGTGGGCATTGACGGTGGCGCGCCCAACACCGATGCGCATTGCACCGTGCACACCGCGCAGGGTCGCGAGCTGCATTGGAAACTGGACAAGGACAGCAGCTGGGAAGCCGCCAGCGCGCTGCGCGAACGCGAACAGCGCGCCGAGGACGCGCGCCTGCTCTACGTTGGGCTGACCCGCGCTGAACATGCCCTGTGGATCGCCTGCGGCGATCTGGCCGGGCTGGCGCGAACCCCGCTCGCTCCGTTGCTGACCCCGTTGGATGGGCTGCGCGCGGATCCCGATATCCTCGTGGACGACACACCGCTGCCACCGCGTCCCGCACCGTTGCCGGTGGAACGCGAAGGCACGTTGCCGCCGGTGCGCGCGGTGACCCGGCGCGTGCCGCACGACTGGTGGGTGTACAGCTTCACCCAGCTGGCCCAGGCCGACGCCGGTGGTGAAGCCGATACCGATGCGGTGTCCACCGAAGCCCCGGCGGCCGCGGCCGACGAACCGAGTGGGGGCGAGTTGCCGCTGGAACCGGCCGTGCCCGTCGACGAGGCTGCCGCGGACGTACCCGATCCTCGCTTCATGGGCAGCCGCTTCGGCAATGTGCTGCATGACGCGCTGGAGAACACCGACTTCGCCGCCTGGGGCAGCTGGTTGCCCGGCGAGGGCGCACCCGAAGGGCAGGACAGTGTTCTGCGTGCTTCGCTGCGAGCGGAAGGCTACGCCGACGAAGACCTCGACGACGGCGTGGCCGTGCTGGTGCCGCTGGTCGGCCACACGCTGACCGTGCCGTTGCCCGAAGGCGGTGCCCTGCATAGCCTGTCCGCCAGCGAACGCCGCGCCGAAATCGAGTTCCACTTCGCGCTGGAGCCCACCGCCGTCAGCGAACTGCTGGACGTGCTGCACGCGCATGGCGTGGTGCGTGAGCGCCGCAGCGTCGGCACCCGCCGGCGGCTGGAAGGGCTGATGACCGGCAAGATCGATTTGACCTACGTGCGCGACGGCCGCTGGTACGTGCTGGACTACAAGTCCAACCGCCTGCCCGGGTACAGCCCGGCGCTGCTGGAGGCGGCCATGCGCCATAGCGAATACGACCTGCAGGCCCTGGTGTACACCGTGGCGCTGCACCGCTGGCTGCGCTTCCGGCTGGGCAGCGGCTACGACTACGAACGAGACATTGGCGGCATCCGCTACCTGTTCTGTCGCGGTCTGGCGGTTGCGGGCGAAGGCGTCTACACACACCGCTTCGCCCCGGCGCTGGTGGATGCACTGGATGCGCTGTTTGCCGGTGGGCCGGCGCAGCAGGCGGTGCTGGCCGCACGTGCACGCGGGGAGATCGCATGAGCCTGCTCAACACCCTGCACCGCAGCGGGCTGCTGCGCACGCTCGACCATGCGCTGGCGCAGAGTCTGCGCCGGCTGCAGCCCGACACCCCGGAGGCGGTGCAGCTGGCGGCCGCGCTGGCCTCGCTGGCGGTCTCACAGGGCCACGCCGGCTTCGATCCGACCCAGCCGCAGCGCCTGTTGGACGCGGAGGGCGTGGACTGGCCCGCCGCGCAGGCCTGGCTGCAGCAGCTGCGCGACTCGCCGTGGGTAGCCACGCCCGCACAGGACGCCGCCGTGGCCGAGGACGCGCCGCTGGTGCTGGAGCACGGGCTGCTCTACCTGCGGCGTTATCGCGAATATGAGCGCCGCCTGGCGCTGGGGCTGCGGCGGATCGCCAGCCAGCCGTTGGCGGCGAACGATACTGCTGCGTTGGCACCGCTGTTTGCCCGGCTGTTCCCGCATGCGCTGCAAGGCATGGATCACCAGGCGCGCGCGGCGGCCGTGGCCCTGCGGCACCCGCTGCTGCTGGTCACCGGCGGTCCGGGTACCGGCAAGACCACAACCATTGCCCGCGTACTGGCGCTGCTGGCCGCGCAGGCCCTGCAGGCGGGTCAGCCGGCACCGCAGGTGGCGCTGGCCGCGCCCACCGGACGTGCTGCCGAACGCATGGCCGAAAGCCTGCGCGCTGTCGTCGGCCAGCTGCGCGCCCAGGGCGTGGAGGACGCGGTCTGCGACGCATTGCCGGTGACCGGTTCCACGCTGCACCGCCTGTTGGGGGTGATTCCGGATTCGCCGCGCTTCCGCCATCACGCCGACAACCCGTTGCCGTTCGATGTGGTGGTGGTCGACGAGGCCTCGATGATCGACCTGCCGTTGATGACCAAGCTGGTGGAGGCCATCGGTGCGGGCACCCGACTGCTGCTGCTGGGTGATCCCGACCAGCTGCCATCGGTGGAAGCCGGCGACGTACTGAGCGCCATCCTGCGCGCCAGCGGCGATGGGCAGGGCCTGCACGCCGACGATGCGTCCGCACTGCAGCCCCTGCTGGCCGCAGACAACCTGCAGCCGGTGGTACCGGCGCTGCCGTTCGCGGGTCGACGCGTGCAGCTGCTGCGGGGTTACCGGCAAAGCGATGCGCTGGATCTGGCCCCCCTGGCGGCGGCCGTGCGTGAGGGCGACAGCACCACGGCACTGGCGCTGCTTCGATCCGGGACGTTGGCCGGCGTGCATTTCCACGAGGACGTGTTGGACCCGATGGAACAGCACCGTGAGGCGCTGTTGACGCATTGGCGCGCGCTGGGCGAGGCCGCCGATCCTGCGCAGGCACTGGCCCAGGCCGGCCGCCTGCGCCTGCTCACCGCCCTGCGCGAAGGCCCGCAGGGCGCGCGCGGACTCAACGAACGCATCGAAGCGCTGCTCGCCGGCAGTGCACGCGCCGGTGCGGGTCCGCGCTACTTCCACGGTCGGTTGCTGCTGATCACCGAGAACAGCTATCGGCATCGGCTGTTCAACGGTGATATCGGCATCTGCCTGCGCGATGACAGCGGCGCGGTGATGGCATGGTTTGCCGGCGAAACCGCCGGGCAGCCCCGCGCCTTCCATCCGGCCGCCCTGCCTGCGCACGAGAGCGCGTTCGCGATGACCGTGCACAAGGCACAGGGGTCGGAGTTCGACGCGGTGTGGTTGCAACTGCCACGGCGCGACACCCGGGTGTTGTCGCGCGAGCTGATCTACACCGGCATGACCCGCGCGCGGCAGTCACTGCACCTTCTGGGCAGCGAAGAAGTGCTGACCGCTGCGCTGGGCCGGCATGCCAGCCGGCTGTCTGGACTGGCAGTGCGGCTGGGGCTGCCAACGCCAACGCCCGCCGACGCGCAACCGCCGACCCAGGGCGACCTGTTCTGACCGTTGATCGGAGTGCTTCGGATTGCGGTTGATC
>JAEXNZ010000024.1 GCA_023439425.1 Pseudomonadota bacterium | reverse complement strand
CATGAGGTTGCCGGCCAGCGGCCGGCCCTACCCGAGCTCCACCACCTCAAACACCTCATCCCGCTGCGCATGCGCCCGCCACAGCGCCGCCAGGGTCAACCCACTCACCGGATCCACAAACGCCGGCGCGATATCCGCCAGCGGCTTGATCACAAACGCATGCTTCAGCTCAGGCCGCGGAATGCGCAGATGCCCCGGGCCTTCCACGATCAGATCCCCATAGAACACCACGTCGATGTCCAGGGTCCGATCCGAGAAGCGCGGCCCGCTGCGGTCGCGCCCATGGGCGTCTTCCAGCGCGTGAAGCCACGTATCCAGCTCTTCGAGCGGAACGTCGGTCTCGATCGCCACAGCGTTGTTCAGGAAGGCGGGACCGTCAAAGCCCACCGCGGCCGTACGGTAGGCCGGCGAGACCTTGATCGCGCCAAACCGCGCGCGCAGGGCCTCCACCGCGGCGTGAAGATACTGTTGCGGCTGCAGGTTGCTGCCCAGGCTCAGAAGCACAGTGGTCATGGTGTTCAGCGTACGTGGGGCGAATCCACATGGTGCCGTCACGGCCACCGCATAGAATCGGGGTGCACATCATAGAGGGTTGTCATGACCTATTGCGTCGGCATCGAGGTGGACGAGGGCCTGGTCTTCGCCGCCGATACCCGGACCAACGCCTCCCTGGACGATGTCCGCGTGCACCGCAAGCTGCACGAGTTCGAGTTTCCAGGCCAGGCGGTGTTCGTACTCATGGCGGCGGGCAACCTCGCCACCACCCAGCTGCTGGTGTCGCGGCTGCGCCGCGATGCCGAGGAACAGCGTCCTGAAAGCCTTGTCGGCTACCGCTACCTGTTCGAGGTGGCCGAATACGTCGGCCGGGTGCTGGTGGACAGCCAGGTCAAGAGCAACACCCCCGAGCACGGCCACGACGGGGTGAACACCCAGGCCACGCTGATCCTGGGCGGCCAGGTCGGCAACGAGCGTCCGGGGCTGTACATGATCTACCCGCTGGGCAATGCCATTGCCGCCTCGCCGGAGACCCCGTTCCTGCAGATCGGCGAGTCCAAGTACGGCAAGCCGATCCTGGACCGCATCATCCGTTCGCACACGCGGCTGGATGATGCGGCGCGCACGGCGGTGGTGTCGCTCGATTCCACCGTGCGCTCCAACCTCTCGGTAGGCCTGCCGTTCGACCTGGTGCTGCTGCGCGCCGGCGACCTGCACATCACCCAGCGCATGCGCCTGGCCGCCGACAGCCCGTTGTACGCGGATATCCACGGCAACTGGTCGCGGCGGCTGGAGCAGGCGGTGGCGGCGTTGCCGCGGTTTCCGTGGGAGGCGAGTGGCCCAATGGCAGACTGACCGGTCACGGACGCCGGCCCGAAGTTACCCGATGGGCCAGTGGAGGGATGGCGTTTACTTTTCCTTGGGCCGACTGAACCACCAACCCAGCACGCCACTGATGTCGATTCTGCTGACATGCGGAAACATGGGCAGATTCGTATGAAAGCTTGAGATAATTTCGTAATCGTCCTTGTAGGGGGCGGAGCCCCTGACGTAGATCACGTTGCCGGCATGGTCCACCCTGATCGTGCAGCTGGACGACACAAGAGTCCCCAACCTCCAGTCCATCACCCCGGCGGTTTGATCCATCGAACCATCACCCCGATCAGGCTTTGGATCAGTCGCATGGACGACCCCGACATCGTCGATCCCGGTGATTGCCTCTACTTCAGCCTTCATCCGCACCAGGCACTTTCGGTAAGCATCGCGAACCGCCAAGGAGCCCGTCGACCCGTCAATGAATACCTTCCCGGCCACGGTTTTGACCCTCAAGAAGTAGCTTTCGCCTCCGGTCGCGTGCGGGTCGAGGCAAAGTGGAATCAAGTCAACGACTGCCATACTGATTTCGGAGTCAGTAGAGGGTTTGCCACTCCCCCCCACACCAATGGCCAAATCGGGCACTTCGGCAAAAACGCGGTGCAGAGAAAGCGCGAAATTGTATGTATCAAGGCTGTAGTGACGTGGAAGGTAACTCGCCATGAGGAATCTCCGTCGATCCTGCGCGCCCCCGCAGGCCGATCATGCGACCTCGACTGGTTAATCAGCGGTGAAGCCACGCTCCTCGCCGCGCACGTTGTCTCGCTACTCCAAAGCTTCAGCCACCGACCGAAACACCTGCTGCATCTCCAGCGGCTTGCGCAACACATGCACCGGAATACCGGCAGGGAACCGCCCGCGCCGCACCGGCACGTCTTCGCTTTCCAACACCAGCACCGGGCCGTGGTACCCCAGCGCGGCCATCTCGCGCAGCAGCGAACTGGCCGACAGCAGCTTCGAGCCCGCATCTGCAATCACCAAGGCCGGCATCGCTTCCTGCTGCATCCAGCGCAACGCCGCCGCGCCATCGCAGGCCAACTGCAGGTGGTAGCCCTGGCTGGACAACGCATTGCCAAGCAGCGACAGGCGCGTCGCTTCGCCGTCCACCACCAGAATGGACTGGCCACTACCGGGTGCCACCGGCGCTTCGGCTACAGGGGCGTCGGCAGGCACTTCATACGCCGGCAGCAATAGATCAAAACGGGTGCCCTCACCCGGCGCGCTCTGCACCTGGATCCGGCCCTGCGCACCCTCGATGATGCGTTTGCACGACATCAGCCCCAGGCCCGTGCCATTGGGCTTGGTGGTGAAGAACGGATTGAACAGATTCGACAGCACGTCGGCGGTCATGCCGGTGCCCTGGTCGGACACCGCGATGCGCAACCACGAGAGTCCCTGGGCATCGCTGTCGGCCTGTGCCATCAGGGTCAGCTTGCCGCCATCCGGCATCGCTTGAATGGAGTTCAACGCCAGGTTCAACAACACCTGCTGCAGCTCGGTGTAATTGGCATGCACGGTGAGCTCGGAATCGGCCACTTCCAGTTCCAGCTCGACCTCGGGCGGCAGGTTGCTGCGCAACAGCAGTGCCACTGCTTCGAACAGCATGGCGACCTTGATCGGTTCGCTGGGCGTGCGCGAGCCGCGCACGAACGACAGCATGGACTCGGCCATCTCGTGCCCACGCCGCCCGCATTCGGCGATCACGTCAGCCAGGTGACGCAACTGCGGATCGTCGGTACGGGCCTTCAGCAGGTCCGGCATGATCAGCAGTGGCTGCAGGATGTTGCGCAGGTCGTGGCTGAGGCCTGCAGCCAGCAGCGACAGGCTTTCCAGCCGCTGCGCACGCATCAGCTCGGCCTCCACCCGGGCACGGTCGAGCGCCCCGCGTGCGTCGCGTACCGCCCGCGCCACGGCCGACGGCAGGCGCGCCGGCTGGTGCTTGATGATGTAGTCGTTGGCCCCCTCACGCAGGGCCGCCACCGCCGGCTCTTCACCCAGGGTGCCGGAGACAAAGATGAACGGCATGTCCGGATGGCTGTCGCGCACGATGCGCAGCGCGTCCAGGCCAGAGAAACCCGGCAGGCTCAGGTCCGAGAGGATGATATCCGGCGTGCTGCGCGCCAGCGCATTGCGCAGCTCGGCGGCGCTTTCCGCGCGCTCGAAGCTGGCATCCAGACCGGCGGCCAGGATCTGCCCGCTCAGCAGTTCCGCGTCGCCAGGGGAATCTTCCACCAGCAGGATGCGCAGATGCCCCAGAACCGGGCCGTTACGGGGCATGGAAGCTCCTTCTCCTGCCGTCGGGACCGTGCCCTGTATTGAGACTGTCACTGAACCACAGCGCCATAACCCCTCGTCAGTGTGCCCGCATCCCCTGCCTTCCACCCCTGTGGAAAGCGAAGCGGTGAATATACTCCACACCAACGTGAATGGGGCTCCATTCAGGACAAATTAAGAAAAGAAAAAAGCGCCAGGTGGCGCGCCTTCGTTTGCGTGGTGGAAACCGGTAGTCAGCCAGTTGGAAATGGCTGAGTGCCGACACTCACTTCTGGGTCTTCTTATTCTTCGGAAGTACACGTGCTGCCTTTGGGCGGGGTGCCATACCGATCGTGTGCCCTGCACCCGCGCCGAACGTGCCCTCGCCCGGGCAAGGCCGGCTCTACGCGGGGCTCGGCAATGTGGCGGATCACTAATGGAAAAGGGCGCGTCCGCAGGCGCGCCCTTCGCTTCAAATCTTTCCAGCTTCGGCTCAGCGCTTGGGAGTGCCTGGAGGCACCTTCAGAGCGCTGACACCCCCGCTCGCATCACCCTTGATTTCGTTGGTACCGGCGGTAGCCCTGCTTTGCTCCGTGACGTCAGGCTCGCTAGCGGGAGTGAGCCTATGGCTGTCGAAACCAAAGTACATCAGATAACTCTTCTGTTGCGGATCCTGCTCGGGCTCAGCGCCCTGCTCTTTCGCCTTCTCCGCTTTCTTGGGCTTGATGGTCATGAGTATTCTCCGGACTACTTAACGCCACGTGCCCCCGCTAGTCGATACTGTCTCCACGCATCGTTAGCCCCGCGTGATAGTTATATGTAGCAAAGGGCGCGCCCGCAGGCGCGCCCTTTGCTTCAAATCGTTTCAGCCTTGGATCAGCGCTTGGCCGCAGCCGCCGCCGAAACCTTCAGCATGCTGGCATCGACACTCTTCACGCCCTTGATGCCCTTGGCGGTGGTGATCGCCTTGTCGTGTTCGGCCTTGGTGGCCACGTTACCCTTCAAGGTAACAACACCATTCACCGTTTCAACTTCCACCTTGGTGCCCGGCACGTTGCTGCTGGCAAGCAGATCGGCCTTGACCTTGGTGGTGATCCAGCTGTCGGTCACCGGCTCAGCGGAATCATGGGTATCAGCATGGGTCATGGCACTGTGGTCCATGGCCTTGTCACCGGTCTTCGGCGGGTCCTTTGCCATCACCGCAGTGCTGGCGAACACCATACCGAGGGCGAGCGAAGCGGCGAGCAGATTGCGGGTCTTTTTGGTCATGCGGATGTCTCCCGTGTTTGTGATTCCACTATGAGAGGTGCTGCGTGGAAACCACGTCGGTTTGGAATAACGCTGCCGTGAATCGTAGGAATTGATTCAGAACGGTTCATGTTTCCGCACTGCACCAACCGGGTTTACGATAGGGGTAACATCCGCAGGAATGTTCCGATGAACACGGCAACGCAGGTGGGTTTGATTGGCTACGGGCTGGCTGGAAGCGTTTTCCATGCCCCACTGCTGCAACACACACCGGGCCTGGCTCTGCACAGCATCGTGAGTTCGCAGCGCGACACGCTGATGCGGCGTTTTACCGATGTGCACATTCATTCGGATGTGGAGCCGTTGCTTGCCGACCCGGCGGTCGATGCCGTGGTGATCGCCACGCCGAATGCGCAGCATGCGCCGCTGGCGATTGCGGCGCTGCGTGCAGGCAAGCATGTGCTGGTGGATAAGCCATTCGCATTGAGCGTGGCCGAAGCCGAGGCTGTGATCGCAGCGGCGCGCGAAGCGAACCGCGTGGTGACGGTGTTCCAGAACCGCCGCTTCGATGCGGACTTTCTGACCCTGCAGCGGTTGATTGCCGACGGTACGTTAGGCGGGATTGCAGAATGCCATTCGCACTTTGATCGCTTCCGCCCACAGGTACGCGAGCGCTGGCGCGAAAGTGACGTGCCGGGTGCGGGGTTGTGGATGGACCTGGGGCCGCATCTGCTCGATCAGATGCTGGTGCTGTTTGGTTGGCCGCAGGCGATTACCGCGGATACTGCTGCGCAGCGTGAGGGCGCGTTGAGCAATGACTACTTCCATGCGGTGTTGCATTACCCGCGGATGCGCGCCGTTGTGCATGCGGGGTCTTTGGTGAGTGCGTCTGCGCCGCGGTTTGCGGTGCATGGCACGCGTGGCAGCTATCTCAAAGACGGGCTGGATGTGCAGGAGGAGCAGCTG
>JAEXNZ010000549.1 GCA_023439425.1 Pseudomonadota bacterium | reverse complement strand
GTTTCTACCTGTCGCTGGAAGACAACCTGATGCGCATCTTCGCCTCGGACTGGGTGCAGAAGGCGATGCGTCTGATGGGCATGAAGGAAGACGATGTGATCGAAGATCGCATGGTCAGCCGTCAGATCGAGAAGGCGCAGCGCAAGGTGGAAGCGCACAACTTCGACATCCGCAAGAACCTGCTGGACTTCGACGACGTCAACAACGACCAGCGCAAGGTGATCTACGCCCAGCGTGACGAACTGCTGGACGCCGAGTCGGTGAAGGACAACGTCGACGGCATCCGCGGCGACGTGATCTTCGACGTGGTGGCGCGTTTCGTGCCGCCGAACTCGATCGACGAACAGTGGGACCTGGCAGGCCTGCAGGCCGCCCTGGCGTCGGACTTCGGCGTGGAGATGGACGTGGTCGGCCTGGTGCACCAGCACGAGGAACTGGACGCCGAAGCCATTGCCAACAAGGTGCAGGAACAGGTGGATGCGCACTTCGCGGCAAAGGAAACCGGCGTCGGCGAAGAAACCATGCGCGCGCTGGAAAAGCACGTGATGCTGACCGTGCTGGACCAGAGCTGGAAGGAGCATCTGGCGCGCATGGATTACCTGCGTCAGGGCATCTACCTGCGTGGTTACGCGCAGAAGCAGCCGAAGCAGGAATACAAGAAGGAAGCGTTCGAACTGTTCTCGGAAATGCTGGAAAACGTGAAGCGCGAAGTGGTCACTCTGCTGTCGCGCGTGCGCATCCGCAGCGAGGAAGAAGTGGCGGCGCTGGAAGCAGCGGAACGCCAGCAGGCCGAAGCGCGCATGCTGGCCTCGCAGTTCCAGCACCAGAACGCCGGCGGCTACGGTGCCGACGAGGAAGTGGCGGAAATGCAGGCAGCGCAGGGCGTCAACCAGGTCACCCGCGACGAACCCAAGGTCGGCCGCAACGACCCGTGCCCGTGCGGCAGCGGCAAGAAATACAAGCACTGCCACGGTCAGCTGACCTGATCAAAGAACCCCGCTTCGGCGGGGTTTTTTTTATCCATCCGATGGCCCTCTGCAATTAAATGTGACGCGCCGCACATTTCAAGACCCCTCACTCTTTCCCCACACCCGATCCAGAATTTCCCGACCCCCATCGCCCATCGCACCACCACTCCCAAGGTGGCAGCATCGCCAGCGAGGCGGTACGCTTGCATTCCCTGCACCCGGACCGGGGGTCCGTTGCGGGTGTTGCCGCGCCGGAGGCACCACGGGGAGTGGGCACCGCGCCTTTCGAGTCGCAAACAAGGAGTTTCATGAACAGGATTTATCGCCTGGTGTTCAACCACGCCACGGGTCAGACGCAGGTCGCGTCAGAACTTACTTCCACTCATGTGTCGCCCGCAGGCGTCACCGGCAGCCCACGCCGGCGTACCGCCCTGGCGGCGGCCCTGCTGACCGCGCTGGTGTCGGCGGGTGCAACGAGCACGGCATTCGCGCAGTCGTACCCCTACACCACCAATGAATCGATCACCGGCATCGTGGAGCATCTGGACGGTTTCACCGTCGGCGATAACGGGCCGGTCACGGTCGAAATCCTCGCCGGCGGTGACCTGCAAGGCAGCACTGGCGTGGCGCTGGGTAGCAACGTGGGTGGCACCGGCACGATCAACGTCAGTACTCCCTCGTCCTGGTTGAGGGTCAACGCGCCAATGTACGTCGGCATCCGTGGCACCGGTGTGCTCAACGTGGTCGATGGTGGTCAGGCAACCGTGGCCGGCGTTCTCTCGCTCGGCTATCAGGAAAGCGGTCGCGGCACCGTCACGGTGCGTGGCAACGGCTCGCAGCTCACGGCCGGGGCCATCGACGTCGGCGTCGAAGGCAACAGCACGATGAACATCACCAATGGCGGCAAGGTGATCACGACGGGGGCTACCGCTGGCTACGGAATGCGCATTGGCGGCCCTGGCTCCGGCAATAGCCTCCTCACCACCCAGGTAAACGTCACCACGGGCGGCACGCTGCAGGTTGATGCTGGCAACCTGGTGATTGGCGAAAGCGGCGAGGCCACCCTGACCGTGGGCGACAGCGGCGTGGCCAACGTGGGGGCAAACATTCTGGTCGGTAACGGGGGCGCCGGCTTCCTCACGGTGAACGCAGGCGGTTCGGTGACCGCGGCCGGTGCACTGATCGTGGGCGCTGCGACCAACAGTGTCGGCCAGCTCACTGTTTCCGGTGCAGGTGCGTCGGTCTCGGCAGACAGCATGCAGGTGACTACCAATGGCCTCGGCGTGGTGACGGTGGAGAACGGCGGTCAGCTGACCGTCACCAATGGATTAACCACAGAGACCGGCGGTGGCACCAGCAGTTCCCTGCTTGTATCCGGGACCAACTCGAAGCTGAAGGCCGGAACGCTTGAGGCGGGTTCGCTCTCTCTTGTGGGCGGGGCGGTGCTGGAGACTGGCAGTGCGACGATCAAGGACTCGCGGCAGGCGGTGCCGACAGGTGGCACCTTCACCTCGCTAAGCATGTCCGGCACCGGCACGCGGTGGGACAACACCGGCGACCTGCGCCTGCAGGCGCGCGCCGACATCTCCAGTGGTGCCCAGGTCACCACTGGCAACCTTGTGGCCACCGGCGGTGTCAATTCGTCGACCGGCAGTCCCAATGCGACCGAAGACCGCGTCCTGGTGAGCGGCAACGGCACCGTCGTCAGCGCCAGCGGCGACATCACCGTGGGCACCTCCGGCAGCGAGCCGTACGGTCTGTTGGTCGCCTCCACCCGGGCGCGCATCGAGGCTGGCAACGCGTACAACCTGGGCGAGAACGGCTTTGTGGTCCTCGGCGGTACCGGTCACTCCTGGAATTCTGCCGCGCGTTCGTTCACCTGGGACGCGGCCACCGGTGCCGGCACGCTCTCTGGTGCGCCGATCAACATGGCGGTCAGTTCGGGCGGTCTGGTGTTCAACCACACCGGCGACATCAGCCTCGCCAACAGCATTGCCAGCGACACCAGCGGCAGCGACTGGACCGGCGGCCGCCTGATCAACGTTGCTGGCAACACCACGCTTACCGGTGACCTCAGCGCGTTCGGCGGTGACATCAACGTGCGGGCCGGCACGCTGGTGATCAATTCCAACATGTACACCGGGCAGGGCTTCAACAGTGCCACCCAGGCCCCGCAGCAGGTGATTGATATCTCCGGCGGCAAGCTGGTGCTCAACGGTGACGCCGGTTTCCGGCACACCTACAGCGTGGGTGGGGCGACGGCCAGCGAGCGCACCTCGATGGTGACGGTGCGCAACGGCGGCATCCTGGCCGGCAATGCCACCGTCGGCCAGACCACCGTGACCAACGGCGGCGTGCTGTCGCCGGGCAACAGCCCTGGCACGCTCGTCATCGACGGCGACCTGCTCTTCAACGCCGGTGCGTCCTCGGCGGCCGAGGTCGCGTCAGC
>JAEXNZ010000515.1 GCA_023439425.1 Pseudomonadota bacterium | reverse complement strand
GCCCTGGGCTTCGTGCTCGCCGTGCCGGTCGGCGTGGTGGGTCTGCTCAAGCTCTGCCTGCGCCGCCGCGGCGGCCTACCCGCAGGCTGGGGCGCGGCGCTCGTGCTATTCATGGCAGGCTGCTGCTCAGTAGCCATGATCCTCGACAAAGTAGCGTAGAGCCGGGCTTGCCCGGCTGCTTCTGCCGCTACACCCCAAACCCCCCAACAGGCTCCGTCTCAAACCGCTCACCAAACCCGGTGATATGCGGCCTGGCGCGGGCAATGGCGTCCTGCACACCCGGCAACGCCAACGACGCCCGGTGCAGTTCCGCGCTGTCCCACACCTCGGTAATCCAGATCGCATCCACGTCAACGGGGTCACGCGCCACCACGTAGCTACGGCACCCGGGCATGCCCTCGGTCCCCTCCAGCAGGATCGCAATCACCGCGTCACGCTGGCCGGGCGCAGTATTCATCTTGCCAATCAGTCCGTACATGGAATGCCTGCCTCAAGTGCGAAACCCGATGATGCGCCGCCGGGCGGTAGCGATCAATCCACTAGCGTTGCTGACGCAGCCACTCCACCGCAGCCTGCCGGGTACGGTCACCCACACCCAGCTCGCGCACCGTCTCATCCGGCACCAGTGACCTGCCATCGCCCTTCCCGTTCCGGTCCACGAACAGCGCCCCGGTCAGCTGCAGCATCGTGCCATCGGCGAGCCGGTGACCGGCGTTGGCAGTAGCCACACCGAACGTCGGCGCACCAAAGCTGCGGGTGTTGGGCCGGCCCCGGAACGCAACCACCATGGCCTCCCCCGAGCTGCCGGTACGCCCCGACGTCAGCACCGCCACGGGTACCTGTCCGATATCGGACACGCTCGCCGACGCCGCCGTCATGTTGTTCGGCCACGCATCGCGACTACCATCAGGAAGCAGGAAATAACCCGGCGTCTGCCCGCGCAGCAGGGGTTCCAGCCCCGCCAGCATGGGCCACATGGTGCCGCCGCCGTTGTCGCGCAGATCCACCACCCAGCCCCGCACGCCCTGCGCGCTGCTGGCCCGCAATGCATCCAGAACCGCGTCACGGTAACGGACCCGCAGTGCATCATCTCCCGCGCGGATGCCCGGTATCGCAAGGTATCCGATGCCGGGCTCCAGCACCTCCCACTCTGGGGCCACGAAACTCGCCCGCGCAATGCGTGGCTCATTCGCGAGGCGTGCAGGATCCATCAGAAAACTGTGCCCATCCCCCAACGCCCGGAGTACCTGTTTGATCGCGCTGCGCGCTTCCCCAGATGTGGCATTCGCGGCCGGTCGCCAGCGCTCACGGAAGTCCGCCGGCAGTTGCCGCGCGTAGTAGGCATTGTCGGCGATGACCTCCATGGCTTCGTCGTAAAGCGCAATGCCGCTGACGCCCCTAGACGCCGAACGGGCATGGCGTACGAGACGCACGCCTTCAACGGAAAACCGGGCACCCTGGTGACCACCGAAACTCAGTTCAATCAACCGCGCGGATGCCGGCACATCCAGCGGTAGACTCAGGCCCGAAAGGTCTGCTGGGGCCTGGAAACGTCTCTGGATTCGATCAAGCTTGCGTTGTCCGTCGTAGGCGATCATCGAAACCTGCATTTCGCCGGCGTCGAGTGCGCCCTTCTCTACTTCAAGCGAGTAGTGGCCGACGGTACCGGTCTCGCGCTGCACGGCAAATCGATACCCGCACGCCTTCGGGCGGGCGTCCACGGTGATCGTTGCGCCGTGCGCCGTGAGGGGCGAGGCTGCGAATGTGCGGGTGCAGTTACTGCCGATGTCCTGGACGCCTTCCCGCCATGGCTTGTCGATGTGATAGGCGAGCCAGGCGAACAGCACAGCCGCAGTGAGCGCGACGCTGCAGAACAGCCAGATGAGGGCGCGCTTGATGCGGCGCGCGGAAACACTCCGATTGTTTGACATTTCCGTCCATGGAGAGAAATTGGGTTACAACTGATCCAATTGCATGGGCTACAGATCTGGAAGGCCCGCCAACGGCCGGCGCTACCGAATCGGTAAGTTTGCATAGCGCCATGCTACCGATTCGCGCAGCTGCTGCACCATGTGCTCAAGAAATACCCGCACGCGAGGGGCCAGCTGTTTCCCCGACCCATGCACGGCACTCAGCGGTGACGTAGCCAGCGCGAAGTGCGGAAGTACCTCCACCAACCGACCGCTGTCCAGGTCCTCGGCCACGTCCCAGATCGATTTGCGGGCGATTCCCGCGCCCTGCACCGCCAGCACCTGGGCGGCATCGCCGTCGTCGCACAGGGTGGTTGCCTCCAGCGGAAACGCCATGGTGCCGCCGGGCCCGGCAAACAGCCACTGGGTCACCGGCGGGCTACCGGAGGCGATCAGATCGTGATCGCGCAGGTCCTCGATGCAGCGCGGCACGCCTCGGCGACGCAAGTACTCCGGGGCCGCGCACAGAATGCGGCGGTTCGGCGCCAGCTCGCGGGCCACCAGCCGCGAGTCGTCCAGGGCCCCGTAGCGCAGCGCCAGTTCCACGCCATCTCCAATCAGGTCCACCAGCTCATCACGTAACGACAGGTGCACCCGCACCCCGGGGTGCGCCCGCTGGAAGCTGCGCACCGCCGGCACCACATGGCGGCGGCCGAACCCGTTCGGTGCGGTGAGCTTCAGTACACCGGCCACCACGTCCTGGCGTTGCTCCAGCGCCGCCTCGGCGGCGTCCACCGCCTCCAGCACCCGGCAGCAATGTTCGTGGAAAAGCACGCCTTCATCGGTCAACGACGCCCGCCGCGTACTGCGGTTGAGCAGGCGCACCTGCAGCCGCCGCTCCAGTGCGGTCAGCCGCTTGCTCACCACCGCCAGCGAGACCCGCAGCTCGCGGGCAGCAGCCGAAAGACTGCCGCCACGGACAATGCGGTCGAAGGTGCGCAGCTCCCCCAGGTCTTCGATCACGCGCGATGTTTCCTTTCAGGCAAGAGTACCTTTCCGATATTGCCATTCCGGAAACAGCCGCGCATCCACACAATGTGTCCATTCATGCCTGCCGGGGAGCGGTTGGCCGTACCGACGTGAATGCGCACGCGGTCGCGACAGGACTCGCGCCATGCTGTGCCCTAGCCACCCCCCACAGGTAGCCAGACCATGACCGATGCATCCGGCAAGGGCGGACCCACGCTCAGCCGCCGCCGTTTTTTCCAGGGCTTGACCCTGATTCCCGTCGCCGCGGCCCTGCCCGGCTGTGGACCCACCCCGACCACCCAAGAACCCGCACAGACGGGCCTGGCCCCGGATTACACCCCGCAGTACTTCAGCGCCGCCGAGTGGACCTGCGTCACCGCGATCTGCGACCGGCTGATCCCTTCCGATGAAACCGGCCCCGGTGCCGTGGAATCCGGTGTGCCCGAGTTCCTCGACCGCCACATGCAGACCCCTTACGCCGCCGGCGCGATCTGGTACATGCAGGGCCCCTTCCTGGAGGCCCCCAGCGAGTTCGGCTACCAGGGCAAGCTGGCCCTGCGCGAGATCATCAAGATCGGCCTGGGTGCATTCGACGCCCACTGCCGCAACACCTTCGATGGCAAGACCTTCGCGGACCTGGACCACGCCCAGCAGGAAACCCTGCTCAAGGACGCCGAGGGCGGCAAGCTGGAACTGGAAGGCATCTCCAGCAAGCTGTTCTTCTCCAACCTGCTCGGTGAGGTGAAGAATGGCTACTTCGCTGATCCCAAGTACGGGGCCAACCGCAACATGGAGGCCTGGAAGATGATCGGCTACCCGGGCATGCGCGCGGACTATCTGGACTGGATCGGGGTGCGCGACAAGGCGTACCCGTTGGGACCGGTGGATCTGGCAGGGCGCAGGGGCTGAGACGAATGGCAATCACGAAACCGAAAGTCGACGCGGTCATCGTCGGCATGGGCTGGACCGGGGCGATCCTGGCCAAGGAACTCACCGACGCCGGCTTGAATGTGGTCGCGCTGGAACGCGGCGGCGACCGCGACACCCAGCCCGACTTCGCCTATCCCAAAGTGGTGGACGAGCTGGAAGGTTCGGTGCACCGCCGTTACCTGCAAAGCCTCAATCAGGAAACCGTCACCATCCGCCACAAGCCGTCCGACACGGCCGTGCCGTATCGACAGATGGGCTCGTTCAAGCCCGGTACGGGCGTAGGCGGTGCCGGCAGTCACTGGTCCGGCGCGCACTTCCGCCCCCTGCCCGAAGACATGGTCCTGCGCAGCAACGTGGAGCAGCGCTACGGCAAGAACTTCATTCCGGCCGACATGACCATCCAGGACTTCCCGGTCACCTACGCCGAGCTGGAACCGCACCTGCACATGTTCGAGCTGGTCTGCGGCACCTCCGGCAAGGCCGGTGTGATCAACGGTGTGGTACATGAAGGCGGCAACCCGTTTGAGGGCTCGCGCTCGGCCGAGTACCCGCTGGGGCCGAACCCCAACTACCTCGGTGGCGAACTGTTCTACAAGGCGGCCAAGGAAATGGGTTGGCACCCCTACCCGATTCCGGCTTCAAATGCCTCCGGCCCGTATGTGAACCCGTATGGCTGCCAGCTTGGCCCCTGCAACGCCTGCGGCTTCTGCAGCGACTACGGCTGCCTGAACTACTCCAAGGCCAGCCCGAACGCGTGCATCCTGCCGGTACTGCGCCAGCGCCCGAAATTCGAGCTGCGCACCCACTCGCAGGTGCTCAAGGTTAATCTGGACAGCAGCGGCAAGAAGGCCACCGGCGTGACCTATCTGGACGCGCAGGGCCGCGAGGTCGAGCAGCCTGCCGACCTGGTGCTGCTGTGCGCGTTCCAGCTGTACAACGTGCACCTGATGCTGCTGTCCGGCATCGGCCAGCCCTACGATCCGGAATCCAACACCGGCACCGTGGGCCGCAACTACTCGTACCAGAACCTCAATCGCGTGGTGCTGTTCTTCGACAAGGACGTGCAGGCCAACGGCTTCATCGGTATTGGCGGTGCCGGCACCACCATGGATGACCTCAACGGCAACCAGCTGGACAACGCCAAGGCCGGCTTCGTCGGTGGCGGCCTGGTCTGGGCGCGCCAGCCCGGTGCCGGCCCGGTGCGCGGCATCAACGTGCCGAAGGGCACGCCGAACTGGGGCGCGGAGTGGAAGAAGGCCGCGGCCGACAACTTCCGCCACAACTTCTACTACGAGGTGCAGGGTGCGTGCATGGCCTACCGCCAGCACTACCTCAGCCTGGACCCGACCTACAAGGACAGCTTCGGACGCCCATTGCTGCGCATGACCTTTGATTGGCACCCGAACGAGATCAAGGCTTCGCAGTTCTTCGTCGGCAAGGCGATGGAAATGAGCAAGGTGCTGAACCCGCTGTCGATGAGCGGCGATGCCAAGAAGAACGGTGAACGCTACAACATCACCAAGTACCAGAGCACGCACACCTGCGGTGGCGCGATCATGGGTGCGGACCCGAAAACGTCCGCACTGAACCGTTACCTGCAGAGCTGGGATGTCTCCAACGTGTTCGTGATCGGGGCCAATGCGTTCCCGCAGAACAACGGCTACAACCCGACGGGTCTGGTCGGCGGGCTGGCGTACTGGGCGGCCACCGCCATCCGTGAAAAGTACCTGCCCGATCCGGGCCCGCTGGTCCAGGCCTGAGGAGACGCCGATGAAAAAGCTACTCCTCTGGATTGTGGTGATCGCGCTGCTGGTGCTGTTGGCGGCACTGGCCTACGCCTACATTCCCACCAAGACCCGCGTGCTGGCCGACAGCCCTGCGCCCGATGCCGCATTGATCGAGCGTGGTCGCTACCTGGCTGCCGCCGGCGATTGCACCGCCTGCCACACGCGTCCCGGCGGCAAGCCGTTCGCTGGCGGACTGCCGGTGGCGTCGCCCCTGGGAAACATCTACAGCACCAACATCACCCCGGACAAAACCACAGGTATTGGTGCGTATTCGCTGGATGATTTCGACCGCGCGGTACGTCATGGCATCACCCCGGACGGGCGCACGCTGTACCCGGCCATGCCCTACCCGTCGTATGCACGCATCACCGACGACGACGTGCGCGCCCTGCACGCCTACTTCCTGCATGGCGACATTGCGCCGGTGAACGAAGCCAATCGCGCGGCGGAGATTCCCTGGCCCATGTCGATGCGCTGGCCGTTGGCGATCTGGCGCAAGACCTTCGCGCCGGATGCCGATGCGGTGGCGTTTGATGCCAGCAAGTACGACGACCCGCTGCTGGCCCGAGGTGCCTACCTGGTGCAGGGCCTGGGTCACTGCGGCAGCTGCCATACCCCGCGCGGCCTCGCGCTGCAGGAAAAGGCGCTGGATGAGTCCAGCGAGGCGTACCTGAGCGGTGGCCAGATCATTGACGGCTGGAACGCGGTGAACCTGCGTGGCAATGAAGCCGATGGCCTGGGCCGCTGGAGTGCGCAGGACATCGTCGACACCCTGCAGACGGGCCGCAATGCGCACACCGCGGTAGTCGGCACGCCGATGGCCGACGTGGTCCGCCACAGCACCCAGCACCTGAACGAGGAAGACCTGCGGGCGATGGCGGCGTATCTGAAGCAGCTGCCGGCGGCGACGCATGATCCGTCGTTCTATGCCGCTAACGACGCCACCGCGAAGAAGCTGCAGGCCGGCATCAATGACAGCCGTGGTGCCGAGTTGTTCGTCGATAACTGCGCGGCCTGCCACCGTACGGATGCCACCGGCTACAAGGATGTGTTCCCCACCGGGGCCGGAAACCCGACCGTACTGGCGGAAGATCCCACTTCCGTGATCCGCCTGCTGCTGCATGGTAGCGAGCTGCCTTCCACCGCCAAGCGGCCGTCAAACCTCGGCATGCCCGGGTTTGCGGATCGGTTGAGTGATGAAGAGATCGCCCAGCTGGCCACGTATATCCGCCAAGAGTTCGGCAACAAGGCGGGCCCGGTGACGGCGACACAGTCGGCCGTGGTGCGGCGTCACCTTGAGGAAGAAGCCAAGGCCAGGAAGGACGCGCACGACCCAACCACCGC
>JAEXNZ010000084.1 GCA_023439425.1 Pseudomonadota bacterium | reverse complement strand
CCCCAGGACACCGGATGTCGACTGTTCCGCCCCCGCTGCAGCCTAAGGTGGCCCCGCGCGCCACGCATACGCCCGATGGGGCTCCCAAATTCCTTTCGCCACTGGCCAAGTCGATCCTGGTGGTGTGCATCATTTCGGCGGTCTGCTGGGCCGGCGGCGCATTGCTGGCGCTGTTCCTGCACCAGTGGGAGGCCCTTCAGGGCTTCGTCGCCAGCACCGATCTGTCGTGGATGCCGCCCTCGCTGCGCTGGTTCGGGCGGCACGCGGTGGCGATCAACCTGGCCATGCTGGCGGTCTGCGTGGCCGGTGCGGTCGCCTGCTGGGGCATGCTGCGCCGGTTGAACTGGGCGCTGCAGCTGTTCATCGTGCTGCTGGTGCTGACCGCGCTGCTGAACTTCTACGGTGCCTGGGTGGTGGATGACATCTTCCGCCAGCTGGTGCTGCACCTGCCGGCGGCGGTGGACGACATGGACCAGGGCGAGCTGCGTCGTGAACTGCAGGTGCAGCGTTTCCTGTATACCGGCATGGCGCTGGCAACCGCACTGGCGTTCGCGGTGCTGCACGGCTGGCTGCTGGTGCGGCTGGGGCGGCCGGATGTGAAGCGCTGGTTCGCGAAGGCGTGACGCAGCCGGGCAGCGCCCGGCTCTACTAGAATGTCGGCATGAACGAATTCGAGCGCGTCCGTCAGTACCTCACCGACCTGCAGGACCGTATCTGCGCGGCCATCGAGACCGCCGACGGCCAGGCCCGGTTCGCCGAAGACCTGTGGCAGCGTGCCGAGGGCGGCGGTGGCCGGACCCGGATCCTGCGCGATGGCGCGGTGTTCGAACAGGCCGGGATCGGCTTCTCCGACGTCTGCGGCACCCGCCTGCCGCCGTCGGCCTCGGCCAACCGGCCGGAACTGGCTGGCGCGTCCTGGCGCGCCACCGGGGTATCGCTGGTGTTCCACCCGCGCAACCCGTACCTGCCCACCACCCACGCCAACGTGCGCTACTTCCGCGCCGAGCGCGATGGCGTGGAAGTGGCCTCGTGGTTTGGTGGCGGTTTCGACCTGACCCCGTTCTACCCCTTCGACGAAGACGTGCAGCACTGGCACCAGACCGCCGCCGACCTGTGCGCGCCGTTCGGCCCGGAGCGCTACCCGGCGCACAAGCGCTGGTGCGACGAGTATTTCTTCCTGCGCCACCGCAATGAAACCCGCGGCGTGGGCGGGTTGTTCTTCGACGACCTGCACGGCGACTTCGAACGCGACTTCGCTTACCTGCGCGCGGTGGGCGACGGCTTCCTGGATGCCTACCTGCCCATCGTGGAGCGGCGCAAGGACACCGCCTTCGGCGAGCGCGAACGCGAGTTCCAGCTGTACCGACGCGGCCGCTACGTGGAATTCAACCTGGTGTACGACCGCGGCACCCTGTTCGGGCTGCAGAGCGGCGGCCGCAGCGAGAGCATCCTGATGAGCCTGCCCCCGCGCGTGCGCTGGGAATATGGCTTCACCCCGGAACCGGGCAGCGCCGAAGCGGCGCTGGCCGATTACCTGGTGCCACGGGAGTGGCTGGGGCAGCGCTGAGGCTCAGCTCACCTTCGCTGATGATTTGAGCGTTTCGGCACGGATTTTTGCTTCCTGCTTCAGCTTTGCCAGATTCACCGCCTCCGCCCGCTCCTTGAACTTCTGTGTAAGACCCTCGAGTTCCTTTTCAAGCCGCGCCAGCTTTTTCTTCGCGCTGCTTATAGCTTTGTGCTGGACAACATCGATATCTGTGCCGCTGTCGTCGAACAGTGCCCCTGCGACCATCATCCCCATCGGAGCAGACGGGCCAGGGGCGACCCTCTGCAGCGCTTCCAGCTTGGTTTTGGCTTTGTCGACCTGCTCCTGCGCATGCCGAGCTGCTTTGATCGATTTCAGGTCCATGCACCCCAGCAGCTCAAGTACCTGTTCCAACTCGTCTTTGCTTTCTTTGGGCAGCACACCAGACCGCTCGTGGTGGAGCTCCGGCGCGTTGTGCGGAAGCGCGGCTGGGCCATTCCGGTAACGGTGCCAGCCCTCGACGCCGCTGCGCGCATTGGACCCGGACGCCGATGTCACCACCGTAAGGACTGGGCTGGCTTTGGCGGCAGGGGACACGGCCTGCGTCTGCGGCACGGGCGGCGGCGGCGTATGCACAGTACGCAATGCCTGCGGCGGGGGGGCATTGCTGACCTGATCGGGCCGTCCATTGGGGAACAGCGTCAGATAATGCGGAGGCAGCGTATCGGTCTTGCTTCTGGGCCTGTCCGACACTTGTTCGGCGCGGCTTGGCCCCGGTCTGGGCGGGGACGCTGCAGGCGTGGGAAGGTAACCGTGCGACGACGTAGTAAGTGAACTGGCGAACATGACAGACAACTCCAGCAACAGGGTGACAGGGCACCCGGCTGATCAGCCTGCGCAGGGCTTCTGTAGCCCGCTTGCAGATTTCAATCACGTCTTCGCTGCGTCGCCTGCAGACTTCGGCACGATGGTGATATGCCCGTTGGTCTCCAGCAGGGCCAACGCGACATCTTCGATTCGCAAGCAGCCTTGTTGGCGCATTGCTGCTTCCAGGTCGGCTTGGGTGACCAGTTCGCGTTTGAGCACGGAAGGCAGCAACTGGCCGTCACGTGCGATCAGCACCGGTTCGCCTTCGACCAGTTTCTCGATGCGTGGGCTGCGCGTGGTCAGCCAGCCCACCGCGTAGTTGATCAGGATCAGCGTGGCTGCGAGTAGCAAACCGCCGCCGAGCGAGGTGTCCTGGCCCAGCAGGGCGTTCTGCACGGCGTTGCCGAGCAGCACGATCAGCAGCACGTCGAACGGGGTGATCTGGCCCAGCGCGCGCTTGCCGGACAGGCGCACCATGCCCAGCACCACGGTGTACACCACCACCGCGCGCAGGATGAATTCCCACCACGGCATGGCCAGGTTGAACAGGTCGGTCATGGGGCCCCCGTCAGATTCGCGTGGGCAGGAGAATGGGGGGAACCCGGGTGATGGGCGGATGACGGCGGATCCGTAGGTACCACGCCCTGCGTGGTACGCAAAACGCTCCAGAATCCCCAAATAAAAAGCCCCGCCGACCAGGGGGAGGTCAGCGGGGCCGGGGAACGGGCGCTTGGGGAGGAGCCCCCGTTCCGAGATCTGCTCCAGGGGATGGGAGAGATCCACAACAGGCGTTGCGCCTGTCGAGGTCTATAAAAGCACCTCGAACATTGATAGTTCGTGAAGGAAGCCCATTAATTCTTGGGAAAATTCAGAAAGATTCATCATCGAGTCAGATTTTGGCCTTCCACTGAACCAATTCAGCCATTTTCACGCCAAATGCGTCTCAATGCGCCTCATCCCAGTTATCGCCGACCCCGGCGTCAACCACCAAAGGCACCCGCAACTGGGCCGCAGACGACATCAGTTCCACCACCTGCGAACGCAAGGTTTCCAGAAACTCGCTTTCGGTTTCGAAGACCAGTTCGTCGTGCACCTGCAGAATCATCCGCGCGCGGCCGCCCTGCCCGTCCAGCCAGTCGTCCACCTTCACCATTGCCCGCTTGATGATGTCCGCGGCCGTGCCCTGCATCGGTGCATTGATGGCGGCGCGCTCGGCCCCGGCCCTCAGGCCTTGGTTGCGGGCGTGAATGTCGTTCAGATACAGGCGGCGGCCTTCCAGAGTTTCCACATAGCCCTGGTCGCGGGCCTGCTGGCGCATGCGTTCCATGAAATCGCGCACGCCCGGATAGCGGCTGAAGTACAGCGCCACATAATCCTGGGCCTGGCCGCGGTCGATGCCGAGATTCTTGGCCAGGCCGAACGCGCTCATGCCGTACATCAGGCCGAAGTTGATCGCCTTGGCGGCGCGACGCTCGTTCGGGGTGACCTCGTCCAGCGCGCGGCTGAACACCTCGGCCGCGGTGGCCCGGTGCACGTCCACGCCCTGCTCGAAGGCCCGCACCAGGCCCGGGTCTTCGGACAGGTGGGCCATGATCCGCAGCTCGATCTGCGAGTAGTCGCAGGCCAGCAGCTTGTGCCCCGGCGGAGCCACGAAGGCGCGGCGGATGCGGCGGCCGTAGTCGGTGCGGATCGGAATGTTCTGCAGGTTCGGGTCGGACGAGGACAGCCGGCCGGTGGCCGCGCCGGCCTGGTGGTAGCTGGTGTGAACCCGGCCGGTGACCGGATTGACCATCTCCGGCAGCTTGTCGGTATAGGTGCTGCGCAGCTTGGCCAGGCCCCGGTACTCCAGGATCACCCGCGGCAGCTCGTGCTGGTCGGCAATCGCCTCCAGCGCCTCTTCATTGGTGCTGGGCTGGCCCTTGGGGGTCTTCACCAGCGCCGGCAGCTTCAGCTCGTCGAACAGCACCGCCTGCAGCTGCTTGGGCGAGTCCAGGCTGAAGGTGTGCCCGGCCAGCTCGGTGGCCTTCTGCTGGGCCGCCAACATGCGCGCGCCCAGATCCTGGCTCTGGCGGCGCAGCTCGGCCGCGTCGATGTACACGCCATTGGCCTCGATCCGGGCCAGCACCGGCACCAGCGGCATCTCGATGTTGCGGTACACGTTATCCAGCGCCGGCACGGCCAGCAGCTGCGGGCCCAGCACGCGGTGCAGTCGGAGGGTGATGTCGGCGTCTTCGGCGGCGTAGCGGGCGGCTTCGTCCAGCCCGACCTGCGAGAACGGAATCTGCTTGGCTCCTTTGCCGGCCACGTCCTCGAACTTGATCGTGTTGTAGCCGAGGTAGCGCATCGCCAGCGAGTCCATGTCGTGGCGGGTGGCGGTGGAGTTGAGCACGAAGCTCTCAAGCATGGTGTCGTCGTGGTACCCCTGCACGTTCACGCCGTGCCGGCGCAGCACGTGCAGGTCGTACTTGCCGTGCTGGCCCAGCTTCTTCTTCGCCGGGTTCTCCAGCACCGGGCGCAGTGCGTCCAGCACCTGCTGCATCGGCAGCTGGGACGGCGCGCCGGGGTAGTTGTGGCCGACCGGAATGTAGGCGGCCCGGCCCGGCTCGACCGCCACGCTGACGCCGACCAGGTTGGCCTGCATCGCGTCCAGGGCGTCGGTTTCGGTGTCGAAGGCGATCAGCTCGGCGGCGTCCAGCCGGGCCACCCAGGCCTGCAGCTGTTCAGTGGTCAGCACGGTCTCGTACTCGCCCGGCGCGGACAGTGACGGGTCCAGCGCGGCCGGGGCGCTGTCATCGCTGCTGCGGGCAAAGCCGGCGGCGGTACCGCGCAGGCTTACCGGGGCGTCGCTGGCGGCGGCCGGAGCCGGCGCGGCTCCGCCCAGCTCCTTCAGTGCCTGGGTGAAGCCGTAGCGCAGGTACAGCTCGCTCAGCACCGGCACGTCCGGGTCGCGCAGACCCAGCTGCTGCGGGCCGGCCTCCAGCTCCACGTTGGTGCGGATGGTGACCAGCTCACGGTTGAGCGGCAGGCGCTCCAGCGCGGCGCGCAGGTTCTCGCCGATCTTGCCCTTCATGGTCGGGGCGGCAGCCATCACCCCGTCCAGGGTCTGGTACTCGGCCAGCCATTTGGCGGCGGTCTTGGGCCCGCACTTCTCCACCCCGGGCACGTTGTCCACGGTATCGCCCATCAGCGCCAGCAGGTCGATGATCTGGTCGGCGCGCACGCCGAACTTGTCCATCACCGCCGCATCCGAGTCCATGCGGCTGCCGGTCATGGTGTTGACCAGTTCGATGCCGGGGCGGACCAGCTGGGCGAAGTCCTTGTCACCGGTGGAGATGGTGACCTGCAGGCCCTGCTGCTGACCCTGCAGGGC
>JAEXNZ010000463.1 GCA_023439425.1 Pseudomonadota bacterium | reverse complement strand
GCGGTGTACGGCACCGATGCGGTGGCCGGTGTGATCAACGTGATCACCAAGCGTGATTACCAGGGGGCCGAAGTCAGCATCACCACGGACACCTCCTCGCGCATCGATTCCTATGGCGAACACCAGGCCAGCATTACTGCCGGGTTCGGTGACCTGGATGCGGACCGCTACAACGTCTATGCCAGCGTCAACCTGTACCGCCGCGACGCCATTCCACTCAGCGACTACTACGACAAGCGGCCCAGCCAGTACTACGTCAACAACCCGAACTACCTCAGCAACCTGCGCCTGGGCGTCGGCAGCCGGCCGGGTGAGTTCAACCCGGGCACCTACTTCGCCTTCGACCCGGTGACCGGGGCGCGCCGCCAGGAAGCCGCACCGGGTTGCAGCACCGCCATCACCGAGGCGTCGGGTACGCGCTGCGTCTGGGAAACCTGGATGAACCGCGAGATTGATTCCGGCGCGGAAACCAAGCGCAACACCGCCTACATCAGCTCGCACTTCCTGATCGGCGACAGCACCGAAGCCTTCGCCGAAGCGACGTATACCGACATCGACCTGCGCGCCAACGCCGGTACCCCGAACGGCTACAACACCACTACCGGCAACCCCACCAGCTGGTTCTCGCGCAACACCGGCACTACCGTCAATCAGTTCCGCACACCCTTCCTCGGCCCGAACAACGTGTACAACAATGCCAGCCCGGAGCTGAAGGCGCTGATGGGCGGGGTGGTGGGTCTCAACTATCTGTTGCAGGACGTCGGCGATGGGCACTTCGGCCAGCGCAACACCGACCAGAGCTACCGCGTGCTGGCTGGTCTGCGCGGCGACATCGGTGACTGGAACTGGGAAACCGCGTTCGCCACCGCCGGCACCCATTCGGTGACCTACCAGACCATCAACGTCAATCTGGACGGCTTCGAGCGCGCCTTCGGCCCCTACAGCATCGAGCCGGGCACTGGACGGGTGATCATCTCCGACAACCCGGCCTACCAGTTCGGAGTGATAAGCGACACGAATGCCGCGCTGATCCGCGAGGCCTTCCCTACCTTCGACATCCAGTCGTGGACGCGCCTGCACACTCTGGACGGCAAGATTGAAGGTCCGCTGTTCCAGCTGCCCGCTGGCGAGATGCGCGCGGCATTCGGGTTCAATGCCAGCCGCGAGACGTTCTACACGCCCGGCAACGAGGACGCCGCCAACGGCCTGATCACTCAGCAGGGTGGCTCCTGGTTCGATGGCAAGCGCAACACCTACGCGCTGTTCGCCGAGACGGTAGCCCCGATCACCGACAAGCTGGAGCTGGACGCCGCGCTGCGCGTGGACAAGTACCCCAACTTCAGCGCCAACCTCACGCCCAAGATCGGCTTGAAGTACCAGGTGCTGCCGCAGTTGCTGCTGCGCGGCACCTACTCGGAGGGCTTCCGCGCACCCAGCCTGGCCGAGGCCGGCACCGGCGGCGTGTTTGCCCAGCTCGGCGGTTTCGAAGACGACATCCGCTGCGATGAGACCAATGCCATCGCCAACTTGTTGCGGCAGTCGGCACGCAGCGGCGACGTCGACCTCGGCAACTCGCTGCTCAACACGGACTGCAGCCGCACCGTCGCGCGCATGACCCAGCCCAACCAGGATCTGAAGCCGGAGAAGGCGAAGATTTCCACGCTGGGCCTGGTCTATGAGCCCGCCAGCTGGCTGAGCGTGTCGGCCGACTACTGGTTCATCTATCGGCGAAACGAGATCGCCGCGCCGGACTACAGCAAGCCTGAAGACATCCAGTCGATGACCCGCAACCCGATCAGCGACGCCGACCGCGCCAACGTCGAGGCGGTGGCCGCGATGTGCGCCGATCCCGCCAGCGGCGTGGTCTGCCCCGGTACACTGCCCGGCTACAGCGTCGGCAATGTGTCCAGCGTGGTGGGCCAGTACAAGAACCAGGGACGCACCCTGGTCGATGGCTTCGACATCGACGCACGCAGCCGCTTCAGCCTGGGCGACTTCGGCAGCCTGAACATCGGCGTGGCCGCGACCATTGCGCGGCGCAAGCAGTACTACATCGACGACGTCTCACGCTGGTACTACGGCAACACCATCGGCTACTACAACAACCCGCGCCTGCGTGCGACCTTGAATGCCGACTGGACCTATCGCCAGGTCACTACAAGCTTCTTCGTCAACTACGTCGGTACCACCAAGTGGGCCTACGACCAGATCGACGCCGAGGACAACAATCCGGACACCTGCACGGCCAGCCGGCTGAAGGTGAACCCGGCGCAGTGCGGTGGCGTGCCGTCGTGGTGGACCGCCAACCTGAGCGTGGGTTGGCGGCCGGATGAGCACTGGACCCTTGGCGTCACGGTCAAGAACCTGTTCAACCGCCTGCCGTTCTACGACCCCCAGGGTTTTGCCGGGGACTCCAGTGACTATGCCAGCATCTACGGGCGCAGCTACAGTCTGCAGCTCGGCTATCGGTTCTGACCCTTACCAGCGGAGCAATGTTTCATGAAGCGTAGGGAATTCATCGCGGCCAGTGCCGCACTTGCGGCCACCAGCCTGTTGCCGGAGACGCCCGCGTGGGCGAAGGCACGCACATTGAAGCTCGGGCTGATCGGCACCGGCATGCGCGGCCAGGTGCTGCTGAAGGAACTGGTGCGGCGCGACGACGTGCAGGTGGTGGCGTTGTGCGACATCGAGCCGATCATGCTCAAGCGCGGTATGGACATGGTGGCCAAAGCCGGCAAGCCGGCTCCCACGGCCTACGGCCAGGACGGCGACGTCAACGCGTGGAAACGCCTGCTGGAGCAGCGCGGCCTGGATGGCGTGATCATTGCCACGCCGTGGGAATACCACGCGCCGATGGCCATCGCGGCGATGCAGGCCAAGGTGGCGGTGGGGTGTGAGGTGGTGGCGGGGATCACCCTGCAGGACCATTGGGATGTGTTGAACACCCAGCTGCAGACCGGCACGCCTTACATGCTGCTGGAGAACGTCTGCTACCGACGCGACGTGATGGCCGCGCTGCAGATGGTGCGCGAGGGCCTGTTCGGCGAGTTGGTGCACCTGCAGGGGGGCTATCAGCATGACCTGCGCGGGGTGAAGTTCAACTCCGGCGACCCCAGCAAGCCGTATGACAGTGGCGTCGAGTTCGGCCCGAAGGGCTGGTCGGAAGCGCGGTGGCGTACTGCACATTCGGTGAATCGCAACGGTGAGCTGTATCCCAGCCATGGCATTGGTCCGTGCGCCATGTATACCGGCATCAACCGTGGCAACCGTCTCACCCATATCAATGCGTTCGCCAGCAAGGCGCGCGGGCTGCACGAGTACACCGTGGCCAAGAGTGGCGGCACCACCCACCCCAGCACCCAGGTGAAGTTCAAGCTGGGTGACATCGTCACCACCACGCTGGCCTGCGCCAATGGCGAGACCATCCTGCTGCAGCACGACACGTCGCTGCCGCGTCCGTACTCGCTGGGTTTCCGCGTGCAGGGCACCAAGGGTCTGTGGATGGACCTCAACCAGTCCATCCACATTGAAGGCCGCAGCCCGCCGCACAAGTGGGAGGACTTCCAAGTCTACCAGGATAAGTATGAGCACCCGCTGTGGAAGCAGAACGCAGCCACGGCAGCGAGCGCAGGCCACGGTGGCATGGACTGGTTCGTCATCCATGCGTTCGTCGAGGCGCTGAAGGCCAAGGCCCCGATGCCGATCGACATCTATGACGCGGTCACCTGGAGTGCGATCACGCCGCTGTCGGAGCAGTCGATCGCCAACAGCTTCCAGACCCTGGAGTTCCCGGACTTCACCAAGGGGGCCTGGCAGCAACGCAAGCCGATCTTCGCCTTCGACGGCCGGTATTGATAACCCCACGGCCTGCGCATGCCTCACGTCATACGCAAGGCCGGAAACCTGCGCATGCCTCCAACTGTGCGAAAGGTCCGGTAGAGTCGGTCGACAGACGACTGCCGATAGCGGTGATCGGTACGGTAACGCATGCCCCTGAAGCGGAGGGGCGCGCCTGCGTTCGGTGGTCATGCGTTACCGGGAGATGCGGGTTTCACGGCGGTCGTCTGTCGACCGACCCTACCGCATGCGCTCAGGAACTGACGGAGACTCGCGACCCGTGCACCGGCAGCCGGGCAGAGCCCGGCTCTACGAAAGGTGCCAGCCCTCCCACGCCGTAAAGGCCGCCACCGCAAGGAGCACCGCGCCAACCAGACGCGCGAGCAGCAGATCCGCCGCCGGCTTCGCGCCAAGCCAGGCCTTTACGCGATCCCCGGCCAGCGCCATACCGCCGTACACGGCGGCTTGGCAGGTTGCGATGATCACCCAGAGTACCAGTGCCTGAAGCCAGAGAGGACCGTAGCCAGGCTTCAGGAACTGCGGAAAAACAGCCAGCATGAAGAGATAGGCTTTGGGGTTGAGGAGGCAGGTAGCCATGCCTTTGCCGAAGGTCGCCGCACCGCTTCGCACGCGCGTCGATGGCGACGCGCCGAACGCAACCCTGCTACGCAGCAACGACCATCCAATCCATGCAATGTAAAGCGCGCCCGCGACCAGCATGAGATTGAACGCTGCCGGCATTACCTTCAGCACCACCATGACGCCCAGTGCGCCCAGCAGTACGTGGCATGCGCCACCCGCGATGACACCGGCGGTTGCCAACAGCCCCGAGCGCTGGCCGCCAACCAGCGCGCTGGCCATGACGTAGGCCATATCAAGCCCGGGTAGCAGGACGACGCCCAGAACCATCAGGAAGAACAACCAAAGATGGGCGGTCTCCATCATGGCGTGTTCCGACCGGTGGCGGCATCGAGGGCCGGCCAGCGCAATCGTGAGCGCGGGGTCGGATCCATCACAATGCGCTCGATCGAGCCTCGCAGCCCGCCGGCTTCAGTCATTGCCTGCTCGACGTCTTCCATCCGCTGTGACAGCACTCGCACCGCGGTGTCATCTTCGGCGACGCCAAGCCATACCAGCCAAGGGCCGTCCTGGCGGATGGGCAGCTGCGGGAAGTTGTTGGGCACATCCAATGACACCAGCACGCCCGCGGTTGTCACGCCCTGGCTGTCGTAGGCCAGGAACGCCTTCTCTGCGTGCGAGGAAAACGCCTCCATCTGTTCTTTCTCGACGGGAAATATCTGTGCCACGACTATGCCGCGTGCACCACCTGGCTCAAGCACAGGGTCGACGGCGGGCAGCACGGTGATGCCTCTTTCAGCGTGAAGCGGGCGCATCAGCATCACGTTGTCGCTGTCAGGCAGAATCGCGTTGACTTTGGCGCGATGTTCGCGCCACAGGGGGCCGTAGTAAAAGGCCGCGTTCACTACGGGCCGCGCCTGGATGTCCTTGAATCCGCGCAGCCATATGACACGGTTCGCATCGTCGCGCTCGACGAACTGGCCAAAAATCATGGCCCCCAACTGCTCAAATGCCTCGGGAAAGTAGCTGTCGAAGTAACGTACGAAGTCGCCACGCTTTCCCGGACTGGTCGTGTAGCGCCGCAGCTCTACGACCTGAAAGTCCTGGAGGTGCTTCACGCTCTCTGTGGCTGGCCCAGCGGGGGAGGGGGATGACGAGTGCGCAGAGAGTGCGATGGCGCAAAGGCCGGTAACCAACAGGAGCCGGAGGACAATGTTCATTGGAGATTCCAGTCAGTGGGATTCGAGGGGCAAGGCGGCCGCATCTGGATGTCCCGGCCGGAGGAATCCTTAGCTTAGAAACCAATCAGGACGAAATCCGCCCTGATTGAACGTACACTCGTCGCCATGAGTCTCCCGACCACGCGTGTCCTGACCGTCCTTGAGCTGCTTCAAGCCCATGGCCGCATGAGCGGCCCCGAGCTGGCGCGGCGGGTTGGCGTCGACGGCCGCACTCTGCGCCGCTACGTCGCCTCATTGGAGGAGATCGGCATTCCAGTCACCGCAGAGCGCGGGCGCCATGGCGGCTATGCTCTGGTGCCGGGCTTCAAGCTGCCCCCGATGGCGTTCACCAACGATGAGGCGCTTGCACTGGCGCTTGGCCTGCTTGCTGCACGGGGCCTGGGCCTGTCGGGCGTGGTCCCCGCCGTCGCAAGTGCATCTGCCAAACTCGAGCGGGTGATGCCGGAGGCGCTAAAACAGCGTGTCCGTGCGATTGACGACACAGTGGCACTGGATCTCGCCAAGGCCGACGCGCGCGGTGCCGACAATGCTGCGCTGGTGATCCTCAGCCAGGCTGCTCAGGCGCGTCAGCGCGTCCACTTGATCTACCGTACCGAACGCGGCACCAGCGAACGCGACGTTGATCCTTGGGGCTTGGCATGGCGCGGCGGTCGCTGGTACGCCGTAGGGTACTGTCACCTGCGCAGGGGTCTGCGCTCGTTCCGGCTTGACCGCGTCGAGCAGGTGCATGCGGTGCCGGCAAGCTTTGGCCGTCCAGAAGGCTTCGACGTACTCGCGCACCTGGTCTCATCGATGGCCACGCTCTCCCGCACCCACGCGATCGAGGTGCTGTTACATGCCGATATCGCCCCGGCGCAACGTGAAATCTTCGAAACGATTGGCGTACTTGAACCCGTTGGCGACAGCACACTTCTGCGTGCTCAAGCTGACGACCTTGATTGGTTCGCGCGTGAGTTGTCACGGCTGCCATTCGAGTTCGAGATCCGTCAGCCTGATGCACTCCGAGTGGCATTGTTGGCGCAAGTTGAGCGTTTGCAACGCCTTGCGTCCTAGCGGCCACAGGCTTACCTGTCGTGGGTCTCGCCTGACAACGGCGTCCTGAGCATCGACTCGCGCGTTTCGAAGGCATCAAACCAATCGACCAACCGGGGATGTCCCACGCGGAAATCCGGCAGGTCGCGAAACGCAATCCAGCTCAAGGCGGTGGCCACGGCGATGTGCCCCACATGGACGGGTTCGTTGCCGTCGATTTCCTGTTCAAGCCACTCATAGGTGGTCAGGAGCTTGTCCGTATAGCCGTCGCGTAGTGGTGCATAGCGCAGCTCGGCAGGCCGTCGAACCGTTTCCCAGCGCAGTGCGATGCCGGCGTCGCACACGCCTTGCGCCGCGGCCTGGAGACGGAGCGCGCGCCAACGCGCCTCGCCCTCCTGCGGGATGAGGCGTGGTCCCGCATGCTGCGTGTCGAGGTAGGCGCAGATCACGTCCGAGTCGAAGATCGCATCGCTATCGGGGCGGAGCAGCACCGGCACCTTGCCCAGGGGATTGCGGGCGACAACCTCGGGATTCTTCACCGTTGGGCTGGTTTCCTGGTGAATGACCTCGAGTGAGGTGGCGATGCCAGCCTCGTATGCGAAAACGAGCGCTTTGCGGGCGTAAGGCGAGTGGGTCTGGTAGAGAAGTTTCATCGCCCTGGATTCCAGCAGGACCCCGTAGAGTCGGTTCTCAGCCTGCGAAGGAAAAATGGCGCGCCCGGAGGGATTCGAACCCCCGACCAATGGCTTCGGAAGCCACTACTCTATCCGGCTGAGCTACGGGCGCGTTGTAGAACCGCCACGCCGTCAGCACTGGGCCGGGGCGGGCATCGCAGCGCCAAGTGGCGGTGCGGGAGGGGCATTCTAGCGGTAAACGCGGCGCAGGTCTGCCCCCCTTGAACGAACGGACCGTGCAAGCCCGCCTTCGGTTGGGCTGGCGTATCCTTGCCCCATGGCTTACGAACGATTTGATGCCCCCGCTGGCGCGCCGCCGTCGCGTTGGGGCCAGTACTGGAAACTGATGCGCGCCGATCGCCCGATCGGCACCCTGCTGCTGTTGTGGCCCACCTGGTGGGCGCTGTGGCTGGCCGCCGGTGGGATGCCCCCGCTGTGGACCCTGTTCGTGTTCACCGCCGGGGTCTGGCTGACGCGATCGGCCGGTTGTGTCATCAACGACTACGCCGACCGCTGGCTCGACCCGCACGTGAAGCGCACCAAGGACCGTCCGCTGGCCAGTGGGCGGGTCAGCGGGCGCGAGGCGCTGCTGCTGTTCGCCGGCCTGATGCTGGTGGCGTTCGCGCTGGTGCTGAGCATGAACGCGCTGACCATCGGCATGAGCTTCATCGGCGTTTTCCTGGCCGCCAGCTACCCCTACCTGAAGCGCTACACCCACCTGCCGCAGGTCTACCTGGGCCTGGCCTTCGGCTGGGGCATTCCGATGGCGTTCGCCGCTGTGCAGGGTGAGGTGCCGGTGATCGGCTGGCTGCTGTACGGGGCCAACATCCTGTGGTCCACCGCCTATGACACCTGGTATGCCATGGTCGACCGCGATGACGACCTGAAGATGGGGTCGCATTCCACCGCCATCCTGTTCGGCGATCTGGACCTGGTGATCCAGGGCATTCTGTATGCGCTGTTCCTCGGAACCCTGGCGCTGGTGGGCCTGCGCGGTGGGCTCGGCTGGGCGTACTGGGCCGGTCTGGCGGTCGCCGCGCTGCTCATCGTCTATCAGTTCCATCTGTGCTGGCACCGCGACCGCGACCGCTGCTTCAAGGCCTTCCTGCACAACAACTGGGTAGGCGCGGTGGTGTTTGCCGGAATTGCGGTTGCGCTGGCGCGGGCCTCAAAACTGGGAGGGTAGGGCATGGCGAACACGGCATCGGCGGCGGTACAGGACGGCTGGATGGCGCGCGCGGCGCTGCGTTCGGCGGCGTGGGCGGAGAAGTGGTTCCCTGACGCCTACGTGTTCGCGGTGCTGGGCGTGGTCATCGTGGCGGTGGCGGCAATGGGCTTCGGGGCGTCCCCGCAGGCCACCGCCAAAGCGTTCGGCGACGGCTTCTGGAGCCTGATTCCGTTCACCATGCAGATGGCCTTCGTGGTCATTGGTGGCTATGCGGTAGCGACCGCACCGGTGGTGGCGCGTTTCATCGACCTGCTGGCGCGAGTCCCGCGCAGTGGCCGTGGCGCGGTGGTGTACGTCGGCCTGGTCAGCATGCTGGCGTCACTGCTCAGCTGGGGTTTCTCGCTGGTGTTTGGTGGCCTGCTGGTTCGCGCGCTGGCCCGCCGCGAAGATCTGCGCATGGACTACCGCGCCGCCGGCGCGTCGGCCTACCTCGGCCTGGGTGCGGTCTGGGCGATGGGCCTGAGCTCCTCGGCCGCGCAGCTGCAGGCCAATCCGGCCAGCATGCCGCCGGGGCTGGTGGAGATCACCGGTGTGCTGCCCTTCACCGAAACCATCTTCCTGTGGCAGTCCATTGCCCTCACCGCCGCGCTGATCGTGGTATCGCTGATCATTGCCTGGATGACCGCGCCGGGACCGGCCACCGCCCGCACTGCGGCCGACTTTGAAGGCGCGGCCCAGGCCGAGCCCGAGCCGCTGCCCGCGCGCGCCCGCGCCGGCGAATGGCTGGAGTACAGCCCGCTGCTGACCGTGCTGCTGTCGTTGCTGGCGTTCGGCTGGTTGTTCAGTGAGTTCGCCAGCAAGCCGGTGGTGACTGCCATTGCCAACCTCAATACCTACAACTTCCTGTTCATTTCGCTGGGCCTGCTGCTGCACTGGCGCCCGCGCAGCTTCCTCAACGCGGTGGCCAAGGCGGTGCCCAGCACCACCGGCGTGCTGATCCAGTTCCCGCTTTATGGCGGCATCGCCATGATCCTCACCCACGCTGCCGGCAGCGGCGGCGAAACGCTGGCCCATCGGCTTTCCAGCGTGTTCGTGCATATCGCCACTACCGACACCTTCGCCCTGGTCATGGGGGTGTATTCGGCGGTGCTGGGCTTCTTTGTTCCGTCCGGTGGCGGCAAGTGGATCATCGAGGCTCCCTACGTGATGCAGGCGGCCAATGAGCTGCACGCCCATCTGGGCTGGGCGGTGCAGGTCTACAACGCGGCCGAGGCACTGCCCAACCTGATCAACCCGTTCTGGATGCTGCCGCTGCTCGGCGTGTTGGGGCTAAAGGCACGCGACATCGTAGGCTTCACCTTCATCCAGTTGTTGGTGCATATCCCGCTGGTGCTCGGATTGCTGTGGCTGCTGGGCATGACGCTGACCTATGTGCCACCGGTCATGCCGTAACCCGGGCCGATCCAGTGCGGGGCGCGGCTGATCAGCGCATCCAGAATGAGTTCGGCGCGCATCGCGCCGAACTCGTGCTCCAGCACGCCGCGCAGGCTGGCCCTGAGGTGCTGGCGGAACTGTAGCGGTTCGTCGGGAAGCAGCGAGAACCCCGAACGGACCGTCGCCTCGATCAACCGGGCCAGTGGGGCGTGGCCCTCCACGCCCATCCCGGTGCCCAGCATGCCCTCCAGCAGCAGATGACTGCGCGAGCGCCGCAGCGGCCCGGCATGACCCAGCAGTGCGGGCAGCCGTGCGCGGAACTGCTCCAGTGCGGTGACCTGGCTGGCTGCCGCGGGATGGTCGCGCAGAATGCCCTGCAGCTCGCGCCGCGCAGGCTCGACGCGCCCCGGCTCTTCGCCGGGGTGCTCAAGGCAGGCGCGCAGTTCCGCGTAGGCGCGCCCGGCGTGCTGCAGGATGTGGACATCTTCGGTTGCTGCGGCGTAGGCACCGGGAGCTTCACGCACCTCCAGCGCGCCGCCGCGCAACCAGTGCCGCACGCGCCGCTCTTCGCGGCTGTAATCCGCGTCTTCCAGCGCGACAACCGCAGCGAACTCATCGACCTGTGCATAGAACCGGAGCTCGCAACGGGCCTGGGCGACCATGGCGTCGTCGCGGTCCTGTCCAGCCGGCGTGGCGAGCTGCAAGGCCAAACCCCGATCGGTGACGCGTCGGCGCAGCAGATGTCGGCGCTGACGATGCGCATCGCGGTCCTCACCCATTGTCGTGACTTCCCAGCGCGGCATCACGCGCTCCACGCAGGCGCTGAAATCCTGAGTTGACGCATCAGGCACCAGCGCACTGAGCCGCGCCAGTGGATCCGCGTGAGTGGACACCGGAAGCCGCGAAGCTGCGTCGGCAGCGCGCAGATGGGCGGCTGCGGCGTGGCCCAGCACCAGCAGCGCCGCATGCTTGTCCGGATGCGGCTGGTTGATCAACCCCAACAGCCGCGCATGCTCAACGGCGGAAAGCGCACGTTCGACATATGCGATGCCGAGCCGGGCTTCCTGCAAAGCGGGCAGTGGACCGCTGCATATCTCGAGCTGCACATCCGCCGGAGGCATGGCCGGCATACGCTCACGACAGTGACCGCGTGCGTCCAGATGCCTCACCTGGGTGTTCAGCCGCCCATCTTGCTTGAACGCGTGTTGCAGCTGGTCCGCCCGTGCAACCGTGTCCACCAGCACGGTACCGCGCAGGTCGCGCTGCAGATCAAGAATGCGGCTCTGGAAATGCCGGGCAATCGGGCCTGCGCCGGCTTCCCGAACCAGATCCGCGTCTTCGCGCCGCCCCTGCACTACCGGAACCACGACGCCATCTGCGATGGCCTGGTGTTCGCGATATTGATAGATGATCGTACCCGGATGCGGAGTGCCCGCACCGGCCTCGATCGGAACTGGCGCAAAGGTCAGCCACGTCGCTTGCGGCAGGCGTCCACGAAGGTGAGTCAGTGATGCGCCGGGTTGGGTCCAGAACCCGGCGTCCAACAGCAGCACAACGCCGCGACCGGACGATGTCGCCGAATGTGCGCTGTCCGCCCAGCGCAGCAGTACCTGCACCGAAACCTGCAGCGGCGAGGGCTGGTGTGCTTCGAAGAAGGCGTGTAGCTGCCGCGCGCCGGCAGGCGGGTCGGGGACGCGCTGGCCACGTACCCATGCGGGCAATGTGCGTGACGGATGCTGCACCGGCATCAGCAGACGGAAGGCACCATCGCCCAGGTCGGCCGACATCGCAGCCGCCAGCCATTCGCGCGCGCGCTGCAGCCCGCAGCCCGGGGCCAGACAGACCTGGGCATCACTGTTACGTCCATAGCGGACGACGCGCCGCAGGTGGCACAGCGCCGCTTCCACCGCGAAGAACTGCGCTGCCCGCGCCAACTTCGGTTGCACGGGTGGTGACGAATGGACATAACGGTGGAGCAGGCGCAGCAGTCTGCCCTGGCTCAACACGCCGCAGATCACCTCAGCATGCGTGGCCAATGGAACATCGGGCGGACCCTCGTACTGAACGACGGGAAGGTTGCGCCGTTGCGCCAGCGCAGCCGCACTCCAGCCCTCCTCCCGCCAGCGGGTCCACGCGTGGTCCGGAGTGCCGGCACCCGCATAAGCGCCGCCACGGCGGTCCAGGCTGATGAGCAGCTGCGCCTGCCGCGGCAACGGATCGAGGGCGCTGGGCTGAAGGCATTGCAGCAGATGGTGTGCGCCCTGTTGCATATGCCCCCAGTGACGGTGCGAGTCGCGCTCCACGCAGGCGATCATCACCAGTGGGATGCCGTTGACGAAGCAGACCAGGTCGCGGATGCCATCCGCGCGGGAGTATCCGCAACCACGCAGATCGTCCGCCACGTCCCAATGGTTGCGGTTCGGATGTGCCCAGTCGATCAGGGGCAGGGTGTGGGTGATACGGGCGCCATCAGGCAGCGACAGCTCGACGCTGATGCCTGTGTGAAGCATATGCAATGCGCGTGCGCTGGCCACAGGCCACGGTGCGCCGGGATGTGTATCTGCCAGCTGGCGCAGAATCGCATCGACCTTGTCTTCCGACAGCGGCAGCGCACGGCCTTCGTGGACGTAACGGAAGCGCTGCAGGATGGCGCGCACCCGATCAGCGAGCAGCACATTGTCCGGATGCCCGGTGAGTGCGCGGTACTGCTCAAAGGAGAGATGATTCCAGCCCAGGCGTTTCAGCCAGGCCAGGGCGGAACGGCGAACAGCGTCTTCGTGGCGGGGGCCCTTCATGCAGATGTCCGGTAAGCGTCCCTGCGGATCATTCCGGATCATGCAGCTTCAATCGAGCCTGGTTGTCGCCTTTCCCCCTAAAGCTCGATGCCGCGTGCCATCGCGTCCACCTCAAGATCCAGTTCACGCAGCAGTGCCTCGGCTTCCTGGTGCAGGCGCACGCGGGTGTCGCGCAGCGTGCGCGGGTCCGTGCAGTCCGCATCCGGATCGGCCTGCACGTGACGTGCCACGTTCAACACGGCACCGCACGACAGCACCTCGGCCACCGGTACGACCTCGGCAATCCCGGGCACGTTGCAACGTTGCTGGCACAGCTGGATGACCTGGCGGGCGATGCTGTCGTCCATGCGCGCACCTTTGCCTGCCGCCTGCAGCAGGGGCCGTGTATCAATGAACAGCACCGACGGGTCTTGCCGTGCCTTGCGCAGCACCAGCAGCGAGGTGGACATCGCAGTGCCTTTGAACAGACGCTCGGGCAGGCTGACGACGAGGTCGACTTCGTTCGCGTCGAGCAGGGCGCGACGTATCTTCGCTTCTTCGCCGTCGCGGAACAGTACTCCGTTGGGAACCACCACGGCCATGCGTCCAACCTGTGGGTGCAGCTGGGCGTGCATGTGCTGGATCAGCGCCATGTGCGCCCACTGCCGCGGCGCGATACCGTGCTGGAAGCGGCCGAGGATATCGAGGGCCCCCAACGCGCTGTCCCATCTCAAGGTCAGTGGCGGACGCGACAGCGCGACCTGCACGTGTCTGCGCAGCGGGGCGCTGCAGAGGTGCGCCACGTCGGTGAGTGGATCAGTTGCTTGCAGGCCGCTCCCATTCTGGCCATGCAGCAGGAAGCGCACGCGCGCCATGGCCCAGCGACGTCGGTCCGCCTCCTGGCCATGCAGTCTCAAGCGCGCGGAGGGTTGCGTCTGCTGTGCCCAGCGTGCGCAGGCGAGCAGCAGGCAGCCATGGTGGCAGGACGGGTCGTACACCTGGTCACCGTCACGCGGATCCAGCAGTGCCACGATGACGCTGGCCAGCGCATCCGGGACGTGCAGGCCGTCTTCCCGGCTCCGACGTCCGTGTGCCTGCCCCAGGATCTGGTCAGTGGCCTCGGCAAGATCGGGGCGCTGGTGGCCATTGCGCACGCGGAAGTCCAGTGCGGGTATCCGCAGCCGCTCGAGCACGCGGTACATGGCCGCGTCCCCGGGAAGTCCGGAGGCGATATCCAGCACCTCCGCCACCTCGCCAAGCATCTGCCGGTTGTCCAGGCAGAACGTATTCAATGCATTGCGTACGCGCATCGCCAGACCGTCCAATGGCGCGCGACCCAGACGTTCGAAGTCCGTGGATGGGACGACTTCCAGTACCCGCGCGCCCGCTGGCGGCGGCACGTCGGGTGCATCCGCACCCTTGGCTGCGGGCGTGCGACGATCTGCCTGCGCGTCGCTGGCCACCTTGAGCAGTACCAGCAGGAGCAGCAGGTGGGTGGCGGCCTCCTCGTCGGCCTGGTCCTGCATGCATCGGCGCGCCATCTTCAAGGCGGCCAGCGTGGCGCGGGCACTACGAAGGATGACGTCGCTCATGCGGCACGCCCCTGGATCATGCGCTCTGCCAGGGCCGTGATCTCCGCGTCGCGGGCCCGCATCAGTTCGTCCACCTTGCAGCGCGTCCGCTGCAGGGCATGGGTGACGGAAACGATGCGCTGCTGTGTCGCGCGGGGGGGAATCCGCAGCCGGAGATGTTCGATGGCGGATTTGCGCACGCTGTGCTGTCGTGACCCGGCGGATTGCCGGCGCAGCTGGCGCTGCACCTCCACATGATTGAGCTGCCACGCCAGGAACTCGGGCAACAGCAGGTCGGTGGCGGTGACCTGGATGATGTAGAGATGCGGGCTGCAGACGGTCTGCGCCGGCGGGTGCGCAAGCAGCGTTGCGATGGGGCGGGTGCCGCGATTGGCCAGCAGGATGTCATGGTGCTGCACGTAATGCGGTGGGTTGCGTGTTGGGAGTCGGGTACGAAGCAGCGCCTCTTCAGACAAGGTCGCAGGGGAGGTCAGGTTCTTGAGCTGGATGACACGGACCGGCCCGTCGACAACGGCCGGAATGGCGCCACGGAAGGCGTGGCCTTGGCGCACGTGGGCGACATCGGCCAGAGGCTGGGTGCTGGTAAATGCGTTCATGCGGCGGAACATGCGTGCGAGGTGTCAGCGCGTCAATAGATAAAAACGGCACCATTCGAATGGTGCTTCCATTCGCGCAGGAAACATCGCAAGAACGGCATTTCGTGTCGTTCAATGCGTGATCAGAACTGCGTTCCGCCGCAGCGGCAGAGTCGCACCAGAGCCAGTTTCCGCGAGATGCGCAGTCGCTGTCCGTTTGCGACGCACGGCCGCCCTGTTCATCCAGATGACTGGGTCACATGTTGGACGTTGCATCAGTGCATTACCTTTTGGCACAAGCAGGCTTACCACGGGGGCATCGCCATGTGCGGCAAGCACTTGCCGGCGTTCGTGGTGGTGCGTTGACGGATTCATTGGAAAACTGCCACACAACGTTAACCCCGCTCTGCACACAGTCACTCCGACCGCGGCATTCCGCACGCGGCATCCGGAGACCGACATGGGCCAGCAGCGTAATCAGAGTTCCCAGCAGAACCAGAAGGGTCAGCAGCAGGAAGGTCGCGACCAGCAGCAGCAACAGCAGCAGGAACAGCAGCAGCGCAACCAGAACCAGCAGCAGGGCTGGCAGGACCCGGACGAAGAAGAGTGATTGCTGGCTGCAGATGCGGTACGTGAGGGCCCCGCTTCGGCGGGGCCTTTCACTGTCTGCGGCGATCAGCGCGACACCACCCGCCAACCGTGTGATCGGTCCTCGAGCTCGCCCGGCAAGACCTCACCTGCTCTCACCTCGATGCCCCGCGCATTCGGCAGCACCTTCTGTTCCGGGAACCACGCACGCGTGGGATCGACCACGATCAACAACCCCTCGTCGTCGCCCAATGCAGCGAAGTGCGGCGTGGGCGGGCTGAGCGGGCGCAGTGCCAATGCGGCTTCCGCGCGTGCGTGCAGTGCAGGGACATCGGCGGTGGGGAGACCGACCTCGCTCACGCAGGTCAATTCGCTGCCATGAAACGGTCCCACGCGCTCGGACGCGGGCAGCCTGCGGCGGCCGATCAGTTCCAGGATCAACCCGTCGGGTCCTTCGAAATAGATCGACTCCGACGCCCACGCATCGCCAAAGGTGAAATGCGCCTCGCCTTTCGCATTGGTCTGCAGGGGCGCGCGTGCCAGCAGCCATTCGGTCGCGGCGACAAAACGATTGGCCGGTACGTTGAAGGCCAGGTGCACACCGCCCACCGGGTCGCTGCCCGCTGCCCGCAACTGCAACCGCGTCCATCCAATCTGCACGCTGTCGCCGTTGACCGGTAGCTGCAGCACGTTGTTGAAGTAGGTGCCGACCTGGGCCACATCGGAGACGGGCAATGCAATGTGCAGAATACGCATGTCAATTCCCTGACAATCTTGAGAAGGTCGTGGCGCGTGTCGCCGGGTGTAATTCGCTCAACCTGTGATGAAATGTGATGTGCGTCACGTTTTGGAAGGTTGCCTGGCCACCGTCAGAGGCCCGTGAACGCCATTCTATTGGCGCACCGTTATGCTACGCGCCCTGGCGCAGACATTGTGTGCGCCCCCGACACGAATCAGGAGGATCCGTTGTCCCATCTACGTCCCATGACGCTGCTTGCCCTGTCGCTGAGTCTGTTGCTCGCCGGCTGCAAGCCCAACGCCGCCGAGCCGGCAGCCCCCACCGACACCGCGCCCGCAGCCGTCACACCGGCGGCCACGACCGGCACCGCGCCAGCGGATACGGCTGACTCGGCCCCCCCGGCACCGGCACCGGCCGCGGCTGATGCCCAGGCCCAGGTCCAGGCCAGCTGCCCCTATCCCGACTTTGACACCTTCCTGCCGCATTTCGGTGCGGAGATCGCACTGCAGGAAAAGGCGACCGCCGACCCGCTGATCAGCGAGTACGTGGATGTCACCGCCGATCCCGAGCCTGCGCAGGTGGTGCAGCAGATTCCGCTGGCCGAGGTGACCTGGCCGGTCATGCCCAATCCTGCTTCGGCGGGCAGCAAGGCACGTGAGATCACCCACACCCCGCAGCCTGACGGCAGCATCAAGGTGCAGTTCCGTACGCCCAACACCAGCGATCAGCAGTCGTACTACTTCGCACAGAAGCCCTGCTGGCAGCTGGTGCGCAAGGTGGACGAATCCATCTGAGGAGCCTGTGATGTCGAAAACCCTGCTTGTGCCCGTGCTGGCTGTGCTGCTGGCAGCGTGCAGCGCTCCGAGTGGCGAGGCCGGAGCCCCGTCCGCACCGGCCGCCGCCGCGCCTGCAGCCCCCGTTTCATCCACCCCGCAAGAAGAGAAAGGC
>JAEXNZ010000449.1 GCA_023439425.1 Pseudomonadota bacterium | reverse complement strand
GGTCGGTACCTACCGGGATGCCATGAAAACGGGCCACGCATTGCGTGGCCCGTTTCGTTCACGCCGGTTCAATCACCGCTTCGCTGCCCTTCGGCGGCAATCCCCTCGCCCGCCGCACGATGCGGGCCACGCCGATGCTCATGTCATCGAGCATCGCGTAGATGGTCGGCAGGAACAGCAGGCTGACCACGGTGGAGAACGCCAACCCACCGGCGATCGCACGCGCCATCGGGTAATACGGCGGGCCATCACCCAGCAGCTGGGTGTCGGTCAGCGAGATCGGAATCATCGCCAGGATCGCCGTGCCCATGGTCATCATGATCGGGCGCAGACGCTCACGAGAACCTTCCACCAGCGCCATCGTGCGGGCCATGCCGCGCCGTCGCAGGTTGTTGATGTGCTCGATCATCACGATGCCGTTGTTCACCACCACGCCCATCAACACCAGGATGCCGATGAAGGACATGATCCCGAATGCGGTACCGGTGAGCCAGAACAGCCAGAACACCCCGAAGATCGAGAACAGCACGCCGCTCATGATCGCCGCCGGGAACAACAGCGACTCGAACACTGCCGCCATCACCACGTAGATCATCACCAGCGCGATCAGCAGGTTGAACATCATCTGCTGCATGGCTTCATCGTCGTCGCCGTAATCGCCGCCGTCGAAGGTGAAGTTGTAGCCGGCCGGGAAGCTCATCGGCTTGAGGATTTCCTCCATCGCCTTGCGCCCCTCCGGTGCCGTCACCTTCTCGGCCAGGTTGGCCTTGATGGTCAGCGTGGTCTGCCGGTTGGTGCGACCGACGCGGGTGGCAGAGGGTTTGATGCTGACGTCGACCAGGCTCAGCAGCGGCACCGAGCGCCCGTCGCCGGTACGCACGGTGTAGCTGGCCAGGTCTTCCGGGCTGCTCTGCTCGGCACCGGCGAAACGCACCCACACCGGCACTTCGCTGTCACCGCGGCGGAACTCGCGCAGCGGCGCACCACGCAGGGCCAGGCCAACAAAGCTGGCCACCTGTTCGGCATTGAAGCCAAACGCGGCCGCACGCTCGCGGTCGACATGGATGGACAGCTCGCTGCCCTTCTCGCCATTGTCGATGCGCACGTCGCGCAGCTCTTTGCGCTGGGCCAGCAGCGGTACCACCTCCTCGCCGATCTCCTGCAGCATCTGGGTGGAATCGCCCACCAGCTGCACCTCCACGCCCTGGTTGCCACCACCGCCACCACCATCACCGCCCTGGTTGCCCACGATGTAGTCGGCGCGCGCCGAGCGCGGCAGGCCCTTGCGCAGGCTCTCCTGCACCGCCGCCATGTTGCCGGCGTGCTTCTCGTCCAGGGTCACGATGGTGCTGCTACCTTCCTGCTCGCTGTACCAGGAATACACCTGGGTGATGTGCAGCTTCTCGCGGTTCTGGTCCAGGTACTGCTCGACCCGGGCCACTTCATCGGACATCTGTGCACGGGTGTAGGCCCCCTTCCAGTTGTAGCCGATGAACACGTCGGTGCCGCCTTCGCCGCCGAACATGTCGATCTTGGTCAGTTTCATCGGGACAAAGCTGATCAGCACCACCATGATGATGCCGAACACGCTCCAGCCACGGTGTTCCAGCGTCCACTGCAGCACCTTGGCGTAGCGGCGCTGCAGACGGGCGATCACGCCGATCTGCGAGTGCACCAGTTTCGGTGTCTGCATGCGCGCGGACAGCATCGGAATCAGGCTCACCGCCACCAGCCACGAGGCCAGCAGCGACACCGAGATGGTGATCGCGATCTGCGCCATGAAGATGCTGATGTTGTTGGTCTCTCCGAACAGGTTGGGCACGAACACGATGCAGTGGCACAGGGTGCCGGCGCTGAGCGCGATGGCCACGTTGCGGGTGCCGATGATCGACGCCAGCCGCGGCTGGTCGGGCATGCGCTCGCGTTCCTGGTAGATGCTCTCCACCACCACCACGGCGTTGTCGACCAGCATGCCCACCGCCAGCAGCAGGCCCATCATGGTCAGGATGTTGAGGGTGACCCCGGCGAAGTACATGAAGCCGAGGGTGATCACGAAACAGATCGGAATGGCCAGGGTGACCATCAGCGTGGAAGGCCAATGCCGCAGGAAGAAGAACAGCACCGTCACCGACAGCAGCAGGCCGACCGCACCGGCTTCGGCCAGCTCCAGCAGCGACGAGGTGACCGTCTTGCCCTGGTTGTTGATCACCTTGATGTTGACGTCGCGCATCGACGGCTGCTTGCGGATGGCCTCCACTTCGGCCAGTGCCGCACGCGAGACCTCGACCAGGTTGGCGCTGCGCTCCTTGTAGATGTCCAGGCCGACCGCCGGATTGCCGTCGAGGCGGCGGCCATAGGCCATGCGGGTCGGCTTGAGCCGGATGTCGGCGATGTCGCCCAGACGCAGGCCCTTGGTGTCGATCACCAGATCGCGCAGTTCCTGCAGGTCGGCGATCTCACCCACCGGCTGGATGCGCACGCGCTGGCCGTTGTCGTCGATCTGCCCAGCCGAAATCGAGAAATTCAGCGCGCGCAGACGCTCGTTCAGCTCGTTGATGCTCAGGTTGTGCGCGGTCAGGCGGTCGGCGTTGATCGCGATCTCGACCTCGTTCGGCGGCGCGCCCGAGATTTCCACCCGGGCCACGCCGGGAATGCGCTCGATGCGCCGCTTGAACCCGGGGTCCAGCATGTCATACGCGCCGGTGAGGTCGCTGCTGCTGGCCAGGCGGACCTTCAGCACCGGTTCGTCGCTGCTGGACCACTTGAACACGTTGTAGCGCTGCAGGTCGTCGGGCAGGTCGGTACGGATCGCGTCGATGCGTTCGCGCGCGTCGGACGCGGCAATGGCGATGTCGCGGTCCCAGTCGGTGAACTCGATGAAAATGCTGGCCCCTTCCGACGTGGCCTGGGAGCGCATGCGCTTGATCCCGGTCATCGTCGCCAGCGCTTCCTCGGTCGGGCGGATGATGGTGCGTTCCACCTCTTCCGGAGTCGAGCCGGTGTACGGCACCTGCACGAACAGGAACGGTGCGGAAATGTCCGGCAGCGCCTCCAGCGGCAGCCGGAACGCGGCGATCAGCCCCACCACCACCAGTGAGACGAAGCACATGATGGTGGTGATGGGACGGCGGATGGAGAACTCGGCGACGCTCATGCCGGCTCCTGGGCGTTGCCGCCGCTGATCGGGCCTTCGGCCGCATGCGCATGCTGGCGACCGCGTTCGCGGTAGTAGGCATCGCCGCGACGGTCCAGCAGGTCATACACCACCGGAATCACCAGCAGGGTGAGCAGCGTGGACACCAGCAGGCCGCCGATGACCGTGATCGCCATCGGCGCACGCACTTCCGCACCCTCGCCCATGGCCACCGCCAGCGGCAGGAAGCCGAACAGCGTGCACAGCGTGGTCATGATGATCGGGCGCAGACGCGAGCGTGCCCCTTCCACCAGGGCCTCGTGCTTGGCCACGCCGGCCTCGCGCAGCTGGTTGACCTTGTCGATCAGGATGATCGCGTTCTTGGTCACCAGTCCCACCAGCAGGATCAGGCCGATGAACACCACCACCGAGATCGGTTTGCCGGTCAGCAGCAGCGCCAGGATCGCACCGACCAGGGCCAGCGGAATGGTGAACAGAATGACGAACGGGTGCAGCAGTGATTCGAACTGCGAGGCCATCACCAGGTACACCAGGAAGATCGCCAGGCCGAAGGCGAAGATCAGCGAGCGTGCCGATTCGGCCAGTTCCTCGCCCTGCCCGCCGATATGCATGCCGACCCCGGCACCCAGCGGCTGCTCAGCCACCATGGCCTGCACTTCCCGCACCGCACCGCCCAGATCGATGTCGCGCAGGTTGGCCGACACC